>CAXTOE010000237.1:0-4999 GCA_964245685.1 uncultured Acetobacteraceae bacterium
CGCCGGCCGCCACATCGAGTTCGTGCCCCTCGGCCCCGGCCGCGCCCTGGTCATCCTGGTCGGCGCCGACGGCCAGGTGGAGAACCGGGTGATCGAGACGCCGCCCGGCCTGCCGCCCTCCGCCCTGACAGAGGCGGCCAACTACCTCAACGCGCGCGCCGCCGGCCGCACGCGCGCCGCCGAGGCGGATGCGCGTGCCGTCCTCGACGCCCGCCGGCACCTGGACGCTGAGGTTGCGCTCGCGCTCGACGGTGCCGGCGCCGTGGCAGACCTTGCAAGGGTTGCGCACCACCCGTCCGGCACCGCCGCAGGTCGGGCAGGCGCGCTCGACCAGGAAGAAGCCCTGTTGCGCGCGCACCTTGCCGGCGCCATGGCAGGTGGGACAGGTCTCGGCGGCGCGGTCCTTGCTCTCCGAGCCGGAGCCGGCGCAGGCCTCGCACTGCACCCTGCTGGGCACGCGCAACGGCACCTTCATGCCGGTGAAGGCGTCGGTCAGGCTGATCTCCACTTGGGCACGGACGTCTGCACCGGACCGCTGCCGGCCGCCGCCGCCGCGGCGACCACCCATCATGTCGCCGAACACCTGGTCGAAGATGTCGCCCAGGCCGCCGCCGCCGCCGAAGTCAAAGCCGCCCGGAGCACCGCCGCTATTCTCGAAGGCGGCGTGACCGAAGCGGTCGTAGGCCGCCCGCTTCTGGTCGTCCTTCAACACGTCGTAGGCTTCGTTCAATTCCTTGAACCGGGCTTCCGCCGCCTTGTCGCCGGGATTGCGGTCCGGGTGATACTTCATGGCGAGCTTGCGATACGCCTTCTTGAGCGTGTCCGCGGATGCATCCCGTGCGGCCTCCAGGGTCGCGTAATAATCCTGCTTGGCCATCTGTTCCTCATCGGCGGGTCATCCGCGTCCCGCCCGGGCCCGCGGATCCGTCATGAAGTCGTGGCGCCCGCCCCGGTCGGAAGCACGGGCGCCCCATGAACTCGCCCACGCACCCTGCCTCCCGCGAGGCTGGGCGCGTCGGCACCGTCGATCAGGCCGACTTCTTCTTGTCGTCGATGTCCTCGAAATCGGCATCGACGACCTTCTCGCCACCCGCACCCGTGGACGCGCCGCCTGCTGACCCGCCGGGTGCGCCGGCGGACGCAGCACCGCTCGCCGCCTCCGCCTTGTACATCGCCTCGCCGATCTTCATCGCGACTTGGCTCAGATGATCCGAAGCGGTCTTGATCGCCGCCAGGTCGCTGCCGCCGATCGCGGTGCGGGTGGAGGCGATCGCCGCCTCGGCCTCGCTGCGGTCGGCGGCGGCGATCTTGTCGCCCCCTTCCGACAGCGTCTTCTCGACCTGGTGCACCAGGCCCTCCGCCTGGTTGCGCGCCTCGACCGCCGCGCGCTTGGCCTTGTCGGCCTCTGCGTTCACCTCCGCCTCGCGCACCATGCGCTGGATGTCGGTGTCGGACAGGCCGCCAGAGGCCTGGATACGTATCTGCTGCTCCTTGCCCGACGCCTTGTCCTTGGCCGAGACCGACACGATGCCGTTGGCGTCGATGTCGAAGGTAACCTCGATCTGCGGCACGCCGCGCGGCGCCGGCGGAATGCCCATCAGGTCGAACTGTCCGAGCATCTTGTTGTCGGCCGCCATCTCGCGCTCGCCCTGGCTGACCTTGATGGTCACCGCACCCTGGCCGTCCTCGGCGGTGGAGAAGGTCTGGCTCTTCTTGGTCGGGATGGTGGTGTTGCGGTCGATCAGGCGGGTGAACACGCCGCCCAGCGTCTCGATGCCCAGCGAGAGCGGAGTCACGTCGAGCAGCAGCACGTCCTTGACGTCGCCCTTGAGCACCGCGCCCTGCACGGCGGCACCGATGGCGACCACCTCGTCGGGGTTGACGTTGCGCGCCGGCTCGCGGCCGAAGAACTGCTTCACCGTCTCGATGACCTTGGGCATGCGGGTCATGCCGCCGACCAGGATCACCTCCTCGATCTCGCCGGCCGACACCGATGCGTCCTTCAGCGCCGCCCGGCACGGGCCGAGGGTGCGCTGGATCAGGTCGTCGACCAGGCTCTCGAGCTTGGCCCGGCTCAGCTTCAGCACCAGGTGCTTCGGCCCGGTGGCGTCCGCGGTGATGAAGGGCAGGTTGATCTCGGTCTCCTTCGAGGAGGACAGCTCGATCTTGGCCTTCTCGGCGGCTTCCTTCAGGCGCTGCAGCGCCAGCTTGTCGTTGCGCAGGTTGATGCCCTGCTCGCGCTTGAACTCGTCGGCCAGGTAGTCGATCACGCGCGCATCGAAATCCTCGCCGCCGAGGAAGGTGTCGCCGTTGGTCGACTTCACCTCGATCACGCCGTCGCTGATCTCCAGCACCGAGACGTCGAAGGTGCCGCCGCCGAGGTCGTAGACCGCGACCGTGCCGCCGTTCTTCTTCTCCATGCCGTAGGCGAGCGCTGCCGCGGTCGGCTCGTTGATGATGCGCAGCACCTCGAGGCCGGCGATGCGGCCGGCATCCTTGGTCGCCTGGCGCTGGGCGTCGTTGAAGTAGGCCGGGACGGTGATCACCGCCTGCGTCACCGTCTCGCCGAGATAGGTCTCAGCGGTCTCCTTCATCTTGCCCAGCACGAAGGCGCTGATCTGGCTCGGCGCGTACTTCTGGCCACGGGCCTCGACCCAGGCATCGCCGTTCTCGCCCTTGACGATGCCGTACGGCACCAGCCCGCGATCCTTCTCGACGGTCGGATCCTCGAAGCGGCGGCCGATCAGGCGCTTGACCGCATACAGCGTGTTGGTGGGGTTGGTCACCGCCTGACGCTTGGCGGACTGGCCGACCAGCCGCTCGCCGTTCTCGGTGAAGGCGACCATGGACGGCGTCGTGCGCGCGCCCTCGCTGTTCTCGATGACGCGGTTGTCGTCACCCTCGCGGATCGACACGCAGGAATTGGTGGTGCCGAGATCGATCCCGATAACCTTGCTCATACGATATTCTCCTTGTCAGCAGCCATCCTCGGCCCGAAGCACCGAGAACGACCCAATGGAATGATGGCGGCATGGATGTATTGAGGACCAGCGGGTCCGACAAGTCCCTGCCGTCACGGATGCACAAAATATAGGCAGAAATCGACGCGAGGGACCGTGCCTAGACGGTGCGGTCGAGGGTCTCCGCCTCCACCGGCGCAGTGGGCGAAGCCTCCGCCGACGGCGCCCTGGAGACCACCACCATCGCCGGCTTCAGCAGCCTGCCGTTCAGGGTCCAGGCCGAGGTCCAGGCCTGGATCACGGTGCCCGGCGGATGCTCGGCGTGCGGCTGCTCCGCCATCGCCTGATGCAGGTTGGCGTCGAACACGGCGCCGGTCGGATCGGTGCCGACGATGCCGTTGCGTTCCAGCACGCCCAGGAACGAGCGCTCCACGCTCTCGAAGCCCTCGCGCAGCTTGGTCAGCACCGGACTGTCGTCGGCGGAGGGAGCCGGCAGGCTGGCGATGCCGCGACGCAGGTTCTCCGCCGCCTCCACCACGTCGCCGGCGAATTTCTGCACGGCGTACTGGCGGGCGTCCTCGGTCTCGCGCCTGGCCCGGGTGCGGACGTTCTGGATCTCCGCCTCGGCACGCATCCAGCGGTCGCGCATCTCGTCCAGCGACGTCTCGAGCTCCTGGATCCGGCTGGCGGCGGCCTGCATTACCGTCTCCGCGCCCTGCGGCGCGCCGGCGGCTCCGTCCGCGCCTCGGTGGGCCGCGTCGTGGTCGGGCTCGGGCGCCGGCGTCATCGTCTCGTCGTTGGTCATGGCGGTGAATTAGGCGACGCGGCGGAGATCAACAAGCCGTAAAGATGCAGCCCTGCGCCGCCTTCCCCAGCCGCCTGCTGCTTCCGCCTCCGTTCGTGCCATGATGCCGGATCGGTCGCATGATCGGGCAGGAGACAGCCGCTTGGACGCCATGAAACACACGATCGCGCTGGTCGACGACGACCGCAATATCCTGACCTCGGTGTCGATGACGCTCGAGGCGGAGGGCTTCCAGGTGCGCACCTACACGGACGGCGAGAGCGCGCTGCAGGGCATCACCGCGCGGCCGGTCGACCTCGCCGTGCTCGACATCAAGATGCCGCGCATGGACGGGATGGAGCTGCTGCAGCGCCTGCGCAGCCGCTCGCAGCTGCCGGTGATCTTCCTGACCAGCAAGGACGAGGAGGTCGACCAGCTGATGGGCCTGCGGCTGGGTGCCGACGACTACATCACCAAGCCGTTCTCGCAGCGCCTGCTGCTGGAGCGGATACGCGCCCTGCTGCGACGCAACGAGGCCAGCCGCGACGGCGGCGGCGCGCCGCAGCAGGGCAGCCTGGTGCGCGGTGCGCTGTCGCTGGACGAGACCCGGCACCAGTGCCTGTGGCGGGGTGCGGACATCCAGCTCACCGTCACCGAGTTCCTGCTGGTCAAGGCGCTGGCCACCCGCCCGGGCCTGGTGAAGTCGCGCGACCAGCTCATCGACGCCGCCTACGGCGAGAACATCTACGTCGACGACCGCACCATCGACAGCCACATCAAGCGCGTGCGCAAGAAGTTCCGCCAGCTCGACGACGGCTTCAACCAGATCGAGACGCTGTACGGCATCGGCTACCGCTACAAGGAGGAGTGATGCCCGACAGCCTGGCGCCCGCGCCGACGGACCTGCCGGCGCCGGCGGTCACCGGTCAGCAGCGGCGCTGGGTGTCGCCGATGATGCGTCGCATCCTGCTGGTCAACGCGCTGCCGCTGGCGCTGCTGGTGGCGACCCTGCTCTACCTCAACCAGTTCCAGAACAGCCTGCTGGAGGCAGAGGTCACGGCGCTGCGCGAGCAGGCCCGGATCTATGCCGGCGCCCTCGGCCAGAGCGCGGTCAAGCCCGCTCCGGCGCCGCCGCCATCGTCGGCCACGACGCCGAAGCCCGCCCAGCGCGCCTCCGACAGCAGGGCGCACGGTGCCGGGCGCGGGCGTCGGCCGCATCCGGCGCCGGCGCCGGCGACAGACGAGATCGTGCTGG
>CAXTOE010000238.1:0-4996 GCA_964245685.1 uncultured Acetobacteraceae bacterium
CGCGGCACCGTCAACCACACGCCCGTCTACCCGCGCGAGGTGGTGCGCCGCGCCCTTGAGCTGGAGGCGGCGGCGATCATCCTGGTGCACAACCACCCGAGCGGCGATCCGAGCCCGTCGCGCGAGGACCTGGCGATGACCACCCAGGTGGTGGAAGCGGCCTCGGTGCTGGGGCTCGTGGTGCGTGACCACGTGATCGTCGGCAACGGCCGCTGGACCAGCTTCCGGGAAGCCGGCCTGCTGCAGTAGCGCTCAGGCGAGGTCCGGGGCCTCCGGCCCCGGCGGGTCCAAGACGGCGCCCTGGCCTTGCAGCCGCAGCGCGTCGGCGATGCCGAACGCTCCCGGCAGCCCGCCGCGCGGGAACAGCCGGTTGACGTGTCCCATCTTTCGCCCCGGCCGCGCCTCTGCCTTGCCGTACAGGTGCCCGAGCAGCCCGTCGGTGGCCAGGACGCGCGGCCACAGCGCCAGCCCCTCGGCGCCGATCAGGTTCTTCATCACCGCGTCGGAGTGCCGGCTCGCCGCCGGCAGCGGCAGTCCCGCGACGGCGCGGATATGCATCTCGAACTGGCTCACCGGGCAGGCGTCGAGCGTCCAGTGGCCGGAGTTGTGCGGCCGCGGCGCGATCTCGTTGACCAGCAGCGCCCCGTCGCGGTCGAGGAACATCTCGACCCCGAGCAGCCCTTCCAGCGCCAGGTGCGTGGCGATGCGGGCAGCCAGAGCCTGCGCCTGCAGCGCCGTCGCCTCGGGCACCGGCGCCGGCGCCAGGGTGACGTCGAGGATCTGGTCGCGATGACGGTTCTGCGCCACGTCGTAGCTGCGGACGCTGCCGTCCAGGCCGCGCGCCACCATGACGCTGAGCTCGCAGGCGAACGGCACCAGGCGCTCGGCGACCAGCGGATGCGGCGACAGGCGCGCGAAGGCGGCGCCAAGGTCGTCGCGGTCGCGTATCATCGCCTGACCCTTGCCGTCATAGCCGAGCCGGGTGGTCTTGAGCACGAACGGCAGGCCGAGCGCGTCGGCCGCTCGGTCGAGTGCCGCGCGGTCATGCACCGCGTGCCAGGACGCCACCGCGATGCCGGCGGCCTCGAGCATCCGCTTCTCGGCCAGGCGATCCTGGCTGATGCGCAGGATCGCGCCCGACGGCCGCACCGGGCGCATGGAGGCGAGCAGATCGAGTCCGTCGGCGCTGACGTTCTCGAACTCGAAGGTCACCACGCTGCAGGCGGCGGCGAAGCGGCGCAGCGCCGCCGGATCGTCGTGGGCGCCCAGGGTGATGCCGCTCGCGACCTGGGCCGCGGGGCCGTCCGCGTCCTCGGTTAGCACGTGGCAGCGATAGCCGAGCCGGGCGGCGGCGAGTGCGGACATGCGTCCGAGCTGCCCGCCGCCGACGATGCCGATCACGCTGTTCGGCGGCAGCGCCGCCTGCGGATCGCCGGGCGTGGAGGGGCTCATCGCCGGCAGCGCTTCAGGAGAACGGCGTGTCCGGCACCGAGGCGGTCTGCAGCGCCCGCCAGGTCTCCAGCCGGGTGGCCAGGTCGGCATCCTCGATCGACAGGATGGAGCCGGCCAGGATCGCGGCGTTGACCGCGCCGGCACGTCCGATGGCGAGCGTGCCGACCGGCACCCCCGCCGGCATCTGCACGATCGAGAGCAGGCTGTCGATGCCCCGCAGGGCGTGGCCCTCGATCGGCACGCCGAGGACCGGCAGGCTGGTCCAGGCGGCGCACATGCCGGGCAGGTGGGCCGCCCCGCCGGCGGCGGCGATGATCACGCGGATGCCGCGCGGACGCGCCGTGCCGGCATATTCGACCAGCCGGTCCGGCGTGCGGTGCGCCGAGACGATGCGGGTCTCGAAGCTGATCTGCAGCGTCTCCAGCATGGTCGCCGCGTGCGACAGCGTCTCCCAGTCGGACTGGCTGCCCATGATCAGGCCGACCCGCGGCAACGCGTCCTGCGGCAGCGGACGCGCGTCGTCGGCCTGCGAGTAGGGCCCGGTCTCGCTCGGTCGGCTGGGCGCATCCGCCGCGGGCGCCCCCGGTTCCAGGGCCGGTGGCTGGTCGGAGGCCTCGATCTGCTGTGCCATGTCGGGGGATTCCTCGCTCAGGCGATGCTGTCCGGGATCAGCCGGCTCTCCAGCCAGGCGATCTCGTCCTTCAGCATCAGCTTGCGCTTCTTGAGGCGCTGCAGCTGCAGCTGATCGATCGGTTGCGCCACCAGCCTGCCGATCACCGTGTCGAGGTCACGGTGCTCGCTGCGCAGTTCGTGCAGCTGGCGCAGCAGGGTGTCGGGATCTGTCAGCATGGGGCATCGCATAGCATGGGCGCGCAACTTCTCCATCGGCCGTTCGACGATAGGTGCACCGGCACCTGACTGGCGCCTGGTCGCGGCGATTTCGCGTGACAGCTCCGGTCCCGCGGGGACTATCGTCGGCGGCTCGTCAACCAGCATGCGGAGCGACCATGAGTCAGCAAGCACGGATCGAAAGCCTCAAGACCCGTCACGCCAATCTCGATTCACGCATCCTGGAAGAAGATCACCGCCCGCAGCCCGATCAGGACGCCCTCAACCGGCTCAAGCTGGAGAAGCTCCGGGTCAAGCAGGAGATGGAGCGGCTGCAGCATCGCGACTGAGCGCCGGAGCGAGGCCGCCTCAGGCGGCCTCCTCGTCCTCTGCCGGCGGCGGCGGTGCGGGCACGTGGTGTCCTTCGCGCAGCAGCCGCTCGTTGGCCGCATTGACCACCGCGTTGAGGTCGGTCTGGCTGCACAGGCCGAGGATGACCGGGTCGCGCGGCTTGATGTTGGCGCTGTTCCAGTGATGACGGTCACGCACCTTGGCGATGGTGTCCTTGGTGGTGCCGAGCAGCTTGATCACCTGCATCTCCGACAGCTGCGGGTAGTTGCGCAGCACGAAGGCGATCGCGTCCGGACGGTCGTTGCGCTTGGCGACCGGCGTGTAGCGCGCGCCGCGCGAGCGCCGCGTCACCGGGTTGTTGGCCGACAGCATCGACAGACGCAACGCGGGATCCGCCTCGCAGCGGGTGATCTCGGCCTGCGTGACCTGATGGTTCGCCACCGGATCGTAGCCCACGATGCCCTGCGCCACCTCGCCATCCGCGATCGCCTGTATCTCGAGCGGATGCATGCCGCAGAACTCGGCGATCTGGGTGAAGGTGAGGGCCGTCTTCTCGATGAGCCAGACGGCAGTGGCCTTGGGCATCAGCGGCATTGTCATGGTCGGATCCTAACGGTCTGAACGACGCGCCCAGGCGGCGTCTGTGACCTCGGTCCTGATTGCCTACCGGTGCGCTATGTATGGCGTCGATATGGCGGGGTGCCCCGCCGGCGGTCAAGTCATGTTTACGCGCCCGACATGCGCGCGGGGGCCGGTCGCCCGGCCCCCGCGTCAGTCCTGTGCCCGGCCCGAAAGGGGCCGGATCCGTGTCAGGCCGCCTGGACGTCGCCTTCGATCTGCTTGTCGTTGGCCGCACCCTGCAGCGACGTGCCGATGGTGATGCGGCGCGGCTTCAGCGCCTCGGGAACGACGCGCTTGAGGCTGACATGCAGCAGCCCGTGCACCAGTTCCGCACCCTCCACCACGATGTGGTCGGCCAGTGCGAAGCGACGCTCGAACGCCCTCGCCGCGATGCCGCGATGCAGCAGCTCGCGCTTCGGCTCGGCGCCGACGCGACCGGTCACCAGCAGGGTGTTGTCCTGGGCGGTGAGGTCGATGTCGTTCGGACCGAAGCCGGCCACGGCCATCGTCAGCACGTAGCTGTCGTCGCCGACCTTCTCGATGTTGTAGGGGGGATAGGAGGTGGTGTTCGCCGCCTGTGCAGCCGTATCGACGAGGCGCGCGAGACGGTCGAAACCGATGGTGCTGCGGAACAGCGGCGTGAAATCGTAGGTCATGGAAAAACCTCCTCAGGAGCAAGGTTCTGGTTGAGGAAACGCCGAGCTGGCCGGTTCCGGTCTGCTAGTCCGCGGAAACCCCGATCGGGCATTCCCACGCGATGAGAAATGGAAAGCGCCGCCCCCTTCATCAAGGAGCGGCGCCGAGACCTGCGAAAATTTTCTCGCTCGCCGCCGGACCGCGGCGGCAGGAGCGGTTCAGCCCTTGCGCATGCCGATGCCGGCGAACTTCTTGTTGAACTTGGCGACCTGCCCTCCGGTGTCGAGCATGCGCTGCACCCCGGTCCAGGCCGGATGCGACTTCGGGTCCACGTCGAGCCGCAGCGTCGCACCGGGCTTGCCGAAGCAGGACCTGGTGGTGAAGTGCGAGCCGTCCGTCATGATGACGTTGATCTCGTGGTATTCGGGATGGATGCCGGATTTCATCGCCTGTCGCCTTCCTGATGCCGTCGCCGATGCCGACCGGCGTCGTCGTGGGCCTAATAGACGCTCCCGACCCGAGGTTCAACCGCCGGCTCGGGTTGGCCAGGAGGCCGCCGCCGTGCCACCAAGGCGGTAAGGGCGCGTGCCCTGTGCCGCTGGCCGGATGATCCGTGCCGTGGAGCGGCGAAGGAGGTCGACTGAACATCCTCTCGGTGCAGTCCTGGGTGAGCTACGGCCACGTCGGCAACGCTGCCGCGATGTTCCCGCTGCAGCGCCTCGGCGTCGAGGTGTGGGCGGTGCATACGGTGCAGTTCTCCAACCACACCGGCTACGGCGCCTGGACCGGCCAAGTGTTCGGCGGCGACGCGGTGCGGGAGGTGCTGCGCGGCCTCGCCGACCGGGGCGCGCTGGCGCGCACCGACGCCGTGCTGTCCGGCTACCTCGGCGACCAGGAAGTGGGACGCGTGATCCTCGACGCCGTCGCCGAAGCCCGGTCGCTCAACCCGCGACTGCTCTATTGCTGCGACCCGGTGATGGGCGACGCCGGCCGCGTCTACGTGCGCGACGGGATCCCGGGGCTGATCGCCGAACGGGCGGTGCCGGCCGCCGACGTGCTGACCCCGAACCAGTTCGAACTCGAGCGGCTGAGCGGGATCGCGTGCACT
>CAXTOE010000239.1:0-4991 GCA_964245685.1 uncultured Acetobacteraceae bacterium
CGGCTGACCAGGTGCATCTCGACGCGTCCCTCCTCGGCGTTCCACAGCGCGCGATGGGCGAAGCGCTCGGGATCGAAGGCCGCGTCCGCGAGGCGGTTGACGTGGTGCAGGATGTTGCGGTTGAAGGCGGCGGTGACGCCGGCGGCATCATCGTAGGCCGGCACCAGCATCTCGGCCGACTTGCGCAGGTCGGTGCCGACGACGAACCGGGTGGGCTCGCCGCCTGCGTCCGACAGGCTGGCCCTCGCCTGGCGCAGGAAACGGATCGCCGTAGACGGGTTGAAGTTGCCGATCGTCGAGCCGGGGAAGAAGCCGAGCCGGGTCCGCGTGCCGGGTATCGCCGGCAGCGACAGCGGCGCGGTGAAGTCCGCCTCGATCGGCCGCACCGCGAGGTCAGGATGGCTGGCGCGCATGCGCTCCCGCAGCGCCGAAAGCGCCGGCCCGGCGATGTCGATCGGCACGTAAGCCGCGAGGCGGCCCTCGGCGGCGCGCAGCAGCGTAGCACCCTTCCCCTCGTCGCTCGCGCCGTACTCCACCAGCACGCTGCCGGCGTCGACATCGGCGACGATCGCCGCCGCGTGCGCCTCGAGCAGCGCCATCTCGGCGCGGGTGACGTAGTACTCCGGCAGCCGAGTGATGCTGGCGAACAGCGCGCAGCCGGCATCGTCATAGAACAGGCGCGAGGGCAGCGACTTCGGCCGCCGGCCCAGGCCGGCCAGGATGTCGCCGACGTCGTCGACCCCCTGTGCGCGCGTCTCGGGCATCGCCGCGGCGTGCCGCAGGTCGTTGGCGTCCATGGTCGGTCCTATGTCAGCCGGTCAGCGATCCTGGGCCAGCCGGAGACCGGCCACCTGCCAGCGTGCGCCGGGCGGGAAGAAGTTGCGGTAGCTCGCCCTGGCATGGCCGGGCGGCGTCGCGTGCGAGCTGCCGCGCAGGACCATCTGGTTGATCATGAACTTGCCGTTGTACTCGCCGATCGCACCCTCCACCGCCCGGAAGCGCGGGTAGGGCAGGTAGGCGCTGTTGGTCCATTGCCAGGCATGCCCGAAGAACTCGGCCAAGCCCGCGGGCGAGGCACGCTGCGCGGCCTCTAGCTCGGCCTCGGTCGGCAGGCGCCAGCCGGTCCAGCGGGCGAACGCGTCCGCCTCATACCAGCTCACGTGGGTCACCGCGTCGCCGGCCGCGACCCGTGCGCAGCCGCCCGGGGTAACCTGCAGCCAACCCGTCCCGTCGGGACGCCAGTGCAGCGGCGCCTCCCAGCCCTCGCGGCAGCGCTCGGCCCAGCCATCGGCCATCCAGAGCTCGGGGCGCCGGTAGCCGCCATCGGCGATGAAGTCGAGCCACTCGGCGTTGCGCACCAGCCGGTCGGCCAGGGCGTGCGGCTGCAGGATCTGCTGGTGGCGCGGATACTCGTTGTCGAAGCCGAAGCCCTCCCCGTCGTGACCGATCCGCGCGAGGCCGCCCTGGAACTCGACGAAGCGGGTGGCACCGGGTGCCGTCGCGGGTGTGCTCCAGCCCGGCAGCACGGCGATGTTCCCCTCGGGGCCGTCCCCGGTCGGCGGGAGGCGCCAGCAGAGCGGGTTCTGCGCCAGCGCGTGCAGGGCGTCGGTCACCAGCAGCTCCTGATGCTGCTGCTCGTGATGCAGGCCCAGCGTGACCAGCTCCTGCAAGGTCCCATCGACGGGCGCCGCCAGCAGCCGATCGAGTGCCGCGTCGACATGCGCCCGGTAGCGGGTGACGTGGGCGCAGTCGGGCCGCGTCAGCAGGCCGCGCATCGACCGCGGATGACGCGGGCCGACGGCCTCGTAGTAGGAGTTGAACAGGAACGAGAACGCCTCGTCAAACCGACGGTAGCCGAGCAGGTGCGGCTCCAGCACGAACTGCTCGAAGAACCAGCTGGTATGCGCCCGATGCCACTTGGTCGGGCTCGCGTCGGGCATCGACTGGACGCACTGGTCTTCGGCCGACAATGCTGCGGCGAGATGCTCGGTGTGCTGCCGAACCGACCGGCACGATCGGGCCAGCTCCGGCGAGACCAGCTTTGGCGAGAGGGGCGATGCCGAAGCGGCCGGGACCCGGGTGCGTGATTGAGACATGCAGCACTCGTGCTTTCGTTGCTCAACGAAGTGGATCTTCGGCGGTTGCGTCGCCGGAGTCGGATGAATCCAGCAAACGCATCAGGCTGTCCAGCCGGTCGGCCTCCGACGGCGGCTTGTCGGTGCGCAGCCGCGCGACCCGCGGGAAGCGCAGGGCGACCCCGGACTTGTGCCGGGTCGAGCGCTGCGCCGCGTCGAAGGCGATCTCCAGCACGATGCCGAGCTCGCGCCCGTGCGCCACCTCGCGCACCGGGCCGAAGCGGGCGGTGGTGTGGTTGCGTATCCAGCGGTCCAGCATTCCCAGCTCGGCGTCGGTGAAGCCGGAATAGGCCTTGCCGACCGGGACCAGCTCCGCGGCGCCGTCCTCGCCGTCGCGCCACAGGCCGAACGTGTAGTCGGAGTAGAAAGAGGACCGCTTGCCGTGGCCGCGCTGGGCGTACATCAGCACGGCGTCGATGCTGAGCGGGTCGCGCTTCCACTTCCACCACAGCCCCTTGGGGCGGCCCGGCAGGTAGGGGCTGTCGCGTCGCTTCAGCATCAGCCCCTCGATCGAGGCGGCGCGAGCGCCGTCGCGCAGCACGCCGAGGGCTTCGAGGTCGGCGGCGGCGACGATCTCCGACAGGTCCATGCGCGCCGGACGGGTGCGGCCGAACCAGACCTCCAGACCCTGCCGGCGCTGCTCGAAGCCCAGAGAACGCAGGTCCTCGTCCGCCTCGAACAGAATGTCGTAGAGCCGCACGCCGACCGGGAACTGCGCCATCATGCGCGGGCTCGGCGCCTTGCGGTTCAGCCGCTGCTGCAGGTCGGCAAACGGCGCCACCACGCCGTGCCGCAGCACCAGCAGCTCGCCATCCAGCACCGCGTCGAACGTCATCGCCTCCACGATCTCGGGGAAGGCGGCCGAGATGTCGTCGGCACCGCGCGAATAGAGCCGCCTGCCGCCCGGGGTGGAGATCAGCTGCACGCGTATGCCGTCCCACTTCCATTCGGCGGCGAAGGCGGGAAAATCCAGCGCCGCGCGGTCGGCGGCCTCCAGCGGGTGCGCCAGCATCGGCGGCCGGAACACCGGCGCGCCGCGCGGGTCCGGCCGCGGCCCGCGGCCCTCGATCCAGGCGAACAGGTCGTCGTAGGGGGGTGCGAGGCCGTGCCAGACCTCCTCGATGTCGTCGGCCGCGATGCCGCCGCCGCTGAGCTCGGCCAGCGCGATCTTGGCCAGCCGCACCGAGGCGCCGACGCGGAGCGACCCGGTGATCAGCTTGAGGATGGCCAGCCGCACCGGGCTCGGCGAGGCGTCGAGCCAGCCCGCGACCAGCGCCGGAAGCTCCGACTTCGGCGTGTCGGCGAGCGACTGCACCACCTCCATCAGCAGCGGCGGCGGGCTGTTGACGCGGCGCTCCGGCCACATCAGCGCCACCGTCTCCGCGAGGTCGCCGACATAGTCGTACGACCAGGCGAACAGCACCGGGTCGGTGCGGCTCTCGGCGAGGCCGCGTATCAGCGCCGGCTTGGCGGCCTCGAAGGCGAGCTCGCCGGTCAGGGCGGCCAGCCCGATGCCGCGGTCCGGATCCGGTTCGCTCTCGAAGAAGCGGCGCAGCAGCGCGATCTTGGCCAGCCGGCCGGGGGTGAGGGTCAGGCGCTCGAGCAGCTCGGCGAAGGCGATCATGCCGCCGGCGACTCCGCGCCGTCTTTGGCATCGGCGGCGGCGCCGTCTTTGGCATCGACGGCGGCGCCGTTTGCGGCATCGGCACCCGCACCGTCCCCGGCATCGTCCTCGTCACCGTAGCCGACCAGGCGCAGCGCGCGGCCGCGCCGTCCCTGCCTGCCGGCCTCGTGGATCAGCGCCTCCTCGCGTCCATGCGTCACCCAGATCTCCGGCGCGTCCACCTCGGCCAGGGTCGCCCCCAGCTCGTCCCAGTCGGCGTGGTCGGAGATCACCAGGGGCAGCTCGATGCCGCGCGCCTTGGCGCGCTGCCGCACCCGCATCCAGCCCGAGGCGAGGCACGTGACCGGGTCGGCCAGGCGGCGCGCCCAGCGGTCGGCGATCGCCGAGGGAGGGGCGAGCACGATGGCGCCGGCGAGTTCGGCCTTCGCCGCCACCGTCGCCGGACGCAGCTCGCCGAGCGGGATGCCCATCCGCTCGTAGGCGTGGCAGAGCGGGATCAGCGCGCCGTGCAGGTGGATCGGCCGGTCCCAGCCGGCTTGCCGCAGCAGCGCGATCAGGCGCTGGCACTTGCCGAGCGCGTAGCAGCCGATCACGTGCGTGCGCTCCGGGAACAGCGCCACGCTGTCGAGCAGGCGCCCGACCTCTCCCGCCGGCGGCGGGTGGCGGAACACCGGCAGGCCGAACGTCGCCTCGGTGACGAAGACGTCGCAGGCGATCGGCTCGAACGGCAGGCAGGTCGGGTCGGCGACGCGCTTGTAGTCGCCCGAGATCACGGCGCGGCTGCCCCGCCATTCCATCGCCACCTGGGCGCTGCCCAGCACGTGCCCGGCCGGCTGCAGCCAGACGCGCACCCCGTCGAGGGTGACGGTCTCGCCGTACGGCAGCACCTGTCGGGTGCGGCCGGAACGCCCCTCGCCCATGCGGACGTCCATCAGCGCCATGGTCTCCGGGCTCGCCAGCACCGCGCCGTGGCCGGGACGGGCATGGTCGGCATGGGCGTGGGTGATCACGGCGCGGAGGACCGGGCCGGGCGGATCGACGTAGAAGCCGCCCGGCTCGCAGTACAGGCCGTCGGGCAGCACCTTGAGCCAGCTCTCGGGATGTGGCGGCATCAGCCCCTCGGGCGGCCCGCTGGCGGGCTAATGCGGCCCGGGGCCGAAGGTAGAGCTCAGTGCGACGGCGGCCCCGGGACCCCGCGGTAGGCGCCTCGCCAGCTGCCAGGACCGGCGCAG
>CAXTOE010000240.1:0-4338 GCA_964245685.1 uncultured Acetobacteraceae bacterium
GCCCTGGCGCGCCGACCTCGATTTCCGCCGCGTGCTGCTCGGAGCGGATCGCGCGCTCAGCGGCGTCGTGCTGCACGCCGCCGCCAGGGGCGCGCGGATCGACGATGCCAGCCTCGCGATCGACGGCCCGACCGCGATCACCGCCGCCTTGTCGCCGGGCCAGCGCGGCCGCGACCTGCGGCTGGACGCGCGGGATGCCGGCGTGCTGCTGCGGGCGTTCGGCTTCGGCCGCCCCTCCTACCCGGATATCGAGGGGGGCACTCTGGCGCTGCGCGGCCGGATGGAGGACGGCCCGGGCCATCCGACGGTGACCGGGTCCGCCAGGCTGGGTCCGTTCAAGGTGAACGACGCGCCGCTCGCCGCGCGGCTGGCGCGCGACCTCTCGATCTACGGCCTCCTGACCGGCGCCGCGGGCCGGCAGCTCAGGGTCACCCGCTTCGAGGTGCCCTTCACTCTGCGCGACGGGATGCTGCGGCTCACCGATGCGCACGCCTCGAACGACGCCCTCGGCGCCACGCTGCGCGGCTCGATCGACCTGCGGCGCAGCACGCTGGACCTGCGCGGCACCATCGTGCCCTCCTACCTGTTCAACGCCCTGCCGGGGAAGCTGCCCGGCGTCGGCCGCGTCTTTAGTCCCGAGACCGGCGGCGGCCTGCTCGCCGCGACCGTGGCGATCTCCGGCCCGTTCGACCAGCCGGCGGTCCGGGTCAACCCGCTCGCCCTGCTGGCGCCCGGCATCCTGCGCCGGCTGCTGTTCAATTGAGGAGCCGATCCGGATCCGCTCCCGTAAGCTCGCCGCGATCGAGCCCGACCAACCGAGCCTGAGCCCGCGTTGGGCCGCGCAGCACTGGAGACGCTTCTGTGATACGCCGACACCGGACCTTCAGGCTCTCCGAAGGTCTGCCTCATCCGCTGGGTGCGACCTGGGACGGGCTCGGGGTCAACTTCGCCCTGTTCTCCGCCAACGCGACCAAGGTCGAGCTGTGCCTGTTCGACCCATCGGGAGGCACCGAGCTCGACCGCATCGAGTTGCCCGAATACACCGACGAAGTCTGGCACGGCTACCTGCCCGACGCGCGCCCCGGCACCATCTACGGCTACCGGGTGCACGGCCCCTACGCCCCCGAAGCGGGCCACCGGTTCAACGCCAACAAGCTGCTGCTCGACCCGTACGCGCAGGCGCATGTCGGTCAGGTGCGCTTCGCCCCCGAGCTGTTCAGCTACGAGATCGGCCACGCCGACGGCGACCTCTCGTTCGACGGCCGCGACAGCGCCCGCTTCATGCCGAAATGCCGCGTGATCGACCCCGCCTTCACCTGGGGCCGCGACCGCCGGCCGCGGGTGCCGTGGGAGCGCACGGTGTTCTACGAGACGCACGCGCGCGGCTACACCATACGCCATCCGGCGCTGCCGTTCGGACTCGGGGGCACCTTCGCCGGCCTCGCCACCGACGAGATCGTGGGTCACATCAAGGAGCTCGGCGTGACCTCGGTCGAGCTGCTGCCGATCCACTTCTTCGCCGACGAGCCCCACCTCGCCCGCCACAACCTGACCGACTACTGGGGCTACAACTCGCTCGGCTTCTTCGCCCCCGACGAGCGCTACGCGACCGGCAACGGCAGCACCGTGTCCGAGTTCAAGGCCATGGTCGCCCGCCTGCACGATGCCGGCATCGAGGTGATCCTCGACGTTGTCTACAACCACACCGCCGAGGGCAACGAGCTCGGCTCGACGCTGTCGTTCAAGGGCATCGACAACGCCTCCTACTACCGGCTGATCCCCGGCCAGGAGCGCTACTACATCAACGACACCGGCACCGGGAACACGCTCAACCTGAGCCACCCGCGGGTGCTGCAGATGGTTACCGACAGCCTGCGCTACTGGGTGACCGAGATGCACGTCGACGGCTTCCGCTTCGACCTGGCCACCATCCTCGGCCGCGAGAGCTACGGCTTCGACGAGGGCGGCGGCTTCCTGGACAGCTGCCGCCAGGACCCGATCCTGTCCGACGTCAAGCTGATGGCGGAGCCCTGGGATTGCGGTCCCGGCGGCTACCAGGTCGGCGGCTTCCCGCCCGGCTGGGCGGAGTGGAACGACCGCTACCGCGACACCGTGCGGGCGTTCTGGAAGAGCGAGTCCTCGCCGGCGGAGCTGGCGCGCCGGCTCTGCGCCTCGGCCGACAAGTTCAACCGTCGCGGCCGCCGGCCCTGGTCGAGCGTGAACTTCGTCACCGCCCATGACGGCTTCACCCTGCACGACCTGGTCTCGTACAACGACAAGCACAACGAGGCGAACGGCGAGGGCAACCGCGATGGCACCAGCAACAACGGCTCCTGGAACTGCGGCCTCGAGGGCGAGACCGACGATCCGGCGGTGCTCGAGCTACGCGGGCGGCAGATGCGCAACATGATGGCGACCCTGCTGATGAGCCAGGGCACGCCGATGATCCTGGCCGGCGACGAGTTCGCCCGCACCCAGCAGGGCAACAACAACGCCTACTGCCAGGACAACGAGATATCGTGGATGGACTGGAGCCGCGCGGCCCGGCACCAGACCATGTTCCAGTTCACCAAGCGGCTGATCCAGCTGCGCCAGGAATATCCGATCCTGCGCCGGCAGCGCTTCATGACCGGCGACTGGGACGAGGAGCTTGAGGTGCGCGACGTCACCTGGATTAACCGCGCCGGCGAGCAGATGTGCGACCAGGACTGGCGCGACGCCTCCGTGCACTGCTTCGCCATGCTGATGGACGGTCGCGCCAAGGTCAGCGGCATACGGCGCCCTGGCACCGACGCGACGCTGCTGATGATCCTGAACGGCTACCACGAGGCGCTGGAGTTCACCATGCCGCCCTGCAGCGGCGGCATGCACTGGCAGCTGCTGCTCGACACGAACCGCCCGGCGATGACCTCGGGCCGCGCCTACGGCATCGGCAATTGCTGCGACGTGACCGACCGCTCGCTGATGCTGTTCCGGCTGGTGGGCTGAGGGCTCGGCTCGCGCAGGCGGCTTCGGTCCTCAGGCGGCCGCGGACTTCAGCGACGCCATGTCGATGACGTAGCGGAAGCGCACGTCGCTGTGCAGGACCTTCTTGTAGGCGTCGTTGACGTCCTGGATCGCGATCAGCTGGATGTCCGGGCCGATCCGATGCTCGGCACAGAAATCTAGCACCTGCTGGGTCTCGGCGATGCTGCCGATCAGCGAGCCGGCGACGCTCTTGCGGTGCATGACCCGCTCCTGGTTGTTCTCGGGTGCCAGCGGCTCCAGCGCGCCCACGATCGCCAGCGTGCGGTCGCGCTTGAGCAGCGCGACGAACGGGTTGACGTCGTGCTTCTCCGGGATGGTGTCGAGCATGAAGTCGAAGCTGTTCTTCAGCGACTTGAGCGCGTCGCGGTCGCTCGCCAGCACGCCCCGCACCCCGAGCCGTTCCGCATCGGCCAGCTTCCCCGCGGTGCGGGTGAAGATCGTCACCTCGGCACCCATCGCGCGGGCGAGCTTGGCCGCCATGTCGCCCAGGCCGCCGAAGCCGACGATGCCGACCCTGTCGCCCGCCTTGACGCCCCAGTGGCGCAGCGGCGACCAGGTGGTGACGCCCGCGCACAGGATCGGTGCCGCGACCTCCGGCCGCAGCGCCGGCGGGATGCGCAGCACGAAGTCCTCCGCCGCCACCAACAGGTTAGAGTAGCCGCCGAAGCTGTTGTCGCGCCCGTAGCTGTTCACGCCGCCTGGCGCCATCTTCGCCGCCACCATCGGGCCGTTATAGGTGGCGAGCCAGCTGTTCGGCCCCTCGCAGTAATTCTCCTCGCCGGCGTGGCAGGGTTCGCAGTGCCGGCAACTGTCGATCATGCAGCCGACGCCGACCATGTCGCCCACCTGGTGGCGCGTGACCGCGCTGCCGATGCGCGAGACGCGGCCGACGACCTCGTGGCCGGGCATGCAGGGGTAGACGGTGTTCGACCACTCGTTCTTCACCTGGTGGATGTCGGAGTGGCAGACGCCGCAGTACAGCACCTCGATCTCGACCTCGTTCTGCTTCGGGTCGTCGCGCTCGAACTCCATCGGCTTGAGCGAGCTGAAGGAGTGCTGGGCGGCATAGCCGATGGCGTGGGTCATGATCGTCTCCGGTGGGTCGTCGGGTGGGTGAGGCTCAGGGATGCAGCGGCGAGTCGCCGTAGCGCGCTAGCAGGTCGGCCGGGTCGCGGTAGATCGCGATGCAGCCGGCCTTGCGCAGCTCCTCCTCGGGAAAACCCCCGCACAGCATGCCGACGGTGCGCAGACCGGCCTGCGACGCCGCCTGCGCGTCGTAGGGCGTGTCGCCGACCACCAACGCCTGCGAAG
>CAXTOE010000240.1:4348-4944 GCA_964245685.1 uncultured Acetobacteraceae bacterium
TGCCATCGCGGCCTGGAAGATGTCGGGATGCGGCTTGGACTTCTCGGCGTCGTCCGAGGAGGTCTCCGCCTCGACCAGGTCCTCGATGTCGACCAGCTTCTTGTAGAAGCTCAGCTCGTCCTGCTTCGCCGAGGAGGCCAGGACGCAGAGCACCCCGTCCTGTCGCAGCCGCTCGAACAGGGCGCGCACCTGCGGGAACGCACGGATCTGCGGCATGTACTGTCGCTTGAGCAGGTCCGAGCGGTGCGCGTCGATGTCGTGACCCTGCGCCGTCCGTTCCGCCTCGGACAGGAACACCGGCATCAGCTGGTCGCCGCCCTTGCCGATCTGGTCGCGTATCTCCTCGGACGCGATGCGGTGGCCGAACGCCTCGAACGCCTGCCGCCACGCCTCGGCGTGCAGGTCGACGGAATCCACGAGCGTGCCGTCGACGTCGAAGATCACTGCCTTGATCACGATCGTATTCTTCGTGCGCGTGCCCGGGCGAGCTGTGCGGAGAACGGGTTGGCCTCGCGATAGAGCGGGTAGACCGCCTCGACACGCCGGGCGATCGCGTCCAGGTCGAGGAAGGCCGCGCCGCCGGCGCGCGCCGCATC
>CAXTOE010000241.1:0-834 GCA_964245685.1 uncultured Acetobacteraceae bacterium
GACGAGACGCAACAACGTGGATTTGCCGCAGCCCGAAGGTCCGATCAGGCTGACGAACTCTCCCGGCGCCACCGACAGCGAGACCGGTGCCAGCGCACGGGTGCCGTCGGCGAAGCGCTTGTCGACGGAGAGCAGCTCCAGCACCGGCACCGTGGCGGCGAGCGGCGGCACCAGGACGTTCATGCCGGCAGCACCGGGGCGGCGCTGATCGGGCCGAGGTCGAAGGCGCGCCGCCAGTCCAGGCCGGCCGGGATCATGCCGAGCCCGTGCAGGAAATCGACGTCCTGCTTCCAGCGCGCTTCCGTCATGATGCCGATGCCGCCGCGCGTCGCATCGCCGCCGGTGACCAGGCCGAGCCTGCGCATCTCGGCGACCGCGAACGCCATGCGCTCGACGGTCATGCGCGGGTTGGCGGCGAGGATCAGCCGGTTCGCCGGCGCCGGATCCACCAGGTAGTCCTTCCAGCCCTGCATGGAGGCGGCCAGGAAGGCGCGCAGCAGCTCGGGATGGTCGGCGAGCAGGTCGCGCCGGGTGGCGATCGGGTTGCCGTAGCTGGGGAAGCCCGCGTCGCGCAGCAGCAGCATGCGGAACTTCATGCCGTGCCGCGCCACCTCGAACGGCTCGGAGGTGGCGTAGGACTGGATCGCCAGCGTCGGGTCGACGAAGAACGGCTGCAGGTTGAAGGCGTAGGTGCCGAGCTGGTCCGGATCGAGCCCGAACCGGCGCATCAGCAGTGGCCACACCACCGGCTGCTCCGCGCCCGAGATCAGCACCCGGTGGCCCTTCAGCTCGGCCAGCGAGGTGATGTCGTCATGCACTAGGATGCCGAGCGGG
>CAXTOE010000241.1:844-3781 GCA_964245685.1 uncultured Acetobacteraceae bacterium
GAACCGCAGCCTGCCGCCCGCCAGGGCAGCTGCGCGGGCGACATCGGGCCGTCCGCTCGACGCGGCGGCTGCGGCAGCACTGGCGGCCCCGGCAGCCCCGGCTGCGATGAAGGATCGCCTGGAGATCATGGCGCAGCTCCGGCTCCCTACTCGACTTCGGCAGGTGGCGAGCCTGCAAGCCGTATGCCATGAACGGGGCGGTTTGGTTAGCCGGGGCGGGCGGCGACGGCTATGGTGAGGCCGGGATCGGCTGCGGGGGGACCATATGCCAGCGTATTTCACGGGGCCGCCGGCGGCGCCGGTGAGCGAGCTCCCGCGGCCCGACGAGGGTCATCGGTTCCAGCCGCTGGCGCGCGGCCTGCTCGGGCTGGCGCTGGTCCTGCTCGGGCTGTTCACGCTGCACGACTTCCTGATCTCGCTAGCTTGGGCAGCGATCTTCGCGATCGCCACCTGGCCGCTGTTCCGTCGGGTGAAGCATCGCCTGCCGGCCGACAAGCACAACCTGCTGCTGCCGCTGATCTTCACCAGCGCGATCGCGCTGATCTTCATCGTGCCGCTGGTGCTGATCGGCATCGAGGCCGGGCGGGAGGCGGAGGGCGTGCTGACCTGGATGGAGCATGCGCGGCATACCGGCGTGCCGGTGCCCGACTGGGCCGGCCGGCTCCCGTTCGGGCAGTCGGTCACCGGCTGGTGGCAACAGAACCTATCCAGCCCCGAGGACGCCAACAGCCTGTTCGAGGACCTGCGCGCCGGCAGCAGCTTCAAGATGACGCGTCAGTTCGGCAGCGAGCTCGCCCACCGCTTCACCCTGTTCGCCTTTACCATCATCACCCTGTTCTTTCTGTTCCGCGAAGGCGAGACGGTCAGCGAGCAGATGCTGGTGGCGAGCCGTCGCGCCTTCGGGCAGCGCGGCGAGCGGGTCGGCCGGCAGATCGTCGCCTCCGTGCACGGCACCGTCGACGGGCTGGTGCTGGTCGGCATCGGCGAGGGCTTCATCCTGGGTTGCGCCTACGCGCTGGGCGGCGCGCCGCACCCCACCCTGTTCGGGGTGCTGACGGCGATCGCGGCGATGATCCCGTTCTGCGCCCTGATCGCGGTCGGGCTCGCGGCAGTGCTGGTGGTGGCCAAGGGTTCGGTGGTGCTCGGGGTGGGGCTGTTCGTGTTCGGCCTGGTGGTGATCTTCGTCGCCGACCATTTCGTCCGGCCGGTGCTGATCGGCGGCGCCACCAAGCTGCCGTTCCTGTGGGTGCTGCTCGGCATCCTGGGCGGGGTGGAGAGCTGGGGCCTGCTCGGGCTGTTCCTCGGGCCCGCGATCATGGCCGCGCTGATCCTGCTGTGGCGCGAATGGGTGGCGGGACCGCGGGAGTAAGGGCCGGAGGCGGGACTATCGGGCAGGCGGGATTCGAACCCACGACCCCCAGTCCCCCAGACTGATGCGCTACCAGGCTGCGCTACTGCCCGTCCGCCTCACGGCTCGGCCCGTGTAGCCCGCAGCCAGGTAAGTGGCAAGCCGTGTCGGCCTCGTTCGCTCGGCTTCAGCGGCCGCCGGCGAGCATCCGGCGCATCGCCTCCAGCTCCGTCAGGATCTCGCCCAGCGTCTGCCGCCACAGCGCGTTCGTGGACTGCGGCGGCTGCGGTGTTGACCCCGGCTCCGGGGCGTCGACGCGCACCGTCGGCGCATCGCCATGCTTCAGGCTGCGTTCGGCCTGCTCCGGCGGCGGCAGCTCGTCCTGCAGCACGCCGTCGCCATCGAGCAGCAGGCGCTGCACGCCCTTGATGGTGTAGCCTTGGACATAGAGCAGGTCGGAGATGCGACGCAGCAACACGACGTCGTCGGGACGGTAGTAGCGCCGCCCGCCGCCGCGCTTGAGCGGCTTGACCTGCGGGAAACGTGTCTCCCAGAAGCGCAGCACATGCTGCGGCACATGCAGGTCGTCTGCCACCTCGCTGATGGTGCGAAACGCGGTCGCGGCCTTCTTGGAACGGCCGCGCTCAACCGCAAGCTCGCGGCCCAGCGCGTCGAACCCCGCCGGCTCTATACTGTCGGGGTCGGGATCCCCGAGCTCCGGCCAGGGATCCTGCTGCGCGATCATCCGGTGTCGTCCTCACCGGACGGCGCCTGCGCGGTCTCCTGGCCATTGACGCGGGCCTTCAGCACCTGGCTCGGGCGGAACACCAGCACCGAGCGCGGCAGGATCGGCACCTCGATGCCGGTCTTGGGGTTGCGCCCCACCCGACGGCCCTTTTGACGCACCGAGAAGGTGCCGAACCCGCTGATCTTGACGGAATCACCAGACTGCAGCGCGGAGGCCAGTCGCTCGAGCACGCTCTCCAGCAGCTCGGCGGATTCGTTTCGCGACAATCCGACCTGCGTGTAGATGGTCTCGGCGAGGTTGGCCCGGGTCACCGTACTCATACGCGGAGCCTATGAGACGTCGCAAGTCACGTCAAATGAAGCAAAAGCCCCGCCTCGCGGCTACATGCGCACCAGCGCCGAGCCCCAGGTCAGACCGCCGCCGAGCGCTTCCATCAGCACCAGGTCGCCGCGCCGTATGCGGCCGTCGCGGACCGCCTCGGCCAGCGCCAGGGGGATGGAGGCGGCCGAGGTGTTGGCGTGTCGCTCCACGGTGACGACCACCCGCTCCGGCGGCAGGTCGAGCTTCCTGCCCAGCGCGTCGATGATCCGCTTGTTGGCCTGGTGCGGCACCAGCCAGTCGATGTCGCCGGCCGCCAGGCCGTTGGCTGCCAGCGCCTCGTCCACCGAAGCCGACAGCTTGGCCACCGCGTGGCGGAACACCTCCTGCCCCTTCATGCGCAGCTTGCCGACCGTGCCCGTCGTCGAGGGCCCGCCATCGACGTAGAGCAGGCCGTTGTGCCGTCCGTCCGCATGAAGTCTGGTCGCGAGAATGCCCCGGCCGCCCTCGTCCGCGCTGTCCT
>CAXTOE010000241.1:3791-4925 GCA_964245685.1 uncultured Acetobacteraceae bacterium
ACACCTCGCGACCGTTCATGCGCAGGTAGCCGGAGCTCTCGCGCTGCCCGATCGCGCCGTCGACGTAGAGCAGGTCGCCGGTGCGGCCGTCGCCGTGCAGGTGGGTCGACAGCACGCCGCGACCGGATCCGGCCGGCGCGCCGCGCAGCACCACGGCGCCGGCGCCGTCGCCGAACAGCACGCAGGTGGCGCGGTCGCTCCAGTCCAGGATGCGCGAGAACACCTCGCTGCCGATCACCAGCACGGTGCGCGTCTGGCCGCAGCGTATGAAGGCGTCGGCCGCCGCCAGCGCGAAGATGAAGCCCGAGCAGGCCGCGCTCACGTCGAAGCCGAAGCCGTGCTCGATGCCGAGGGCTGCCTGCACCCGCAGCGCTGTCGCCGGGAAGCACTGGTCGGGGGTGGAGGTGCCGACGATCACCGCGTCGATCTCGGCCGCCTCGATCCCGGCATCCGCCAGCGCCGCGCGTCCGGCCTCCGCACCCATGAAGGCGGCGGTCTCGTGCGCGTTGGCGATGTGGCGCTGGCCGATGCCGGTGCGCTCGCGGATCCAGCTGTCGGAGGTGTCCAGCCGGCGGGCGCGCTCGTCGTTGCTGACGACCCGCTCCGGCAGGTAGCTGCCGACGCCGACCAGATGCACGTCGGCTGGATGGAGGGCGCTGCGCGACACTCAGCTCACCGCGGCGACCGGGGTCGGGCTCTCGCCGCCGGGCCGCTTCGTCGCCTTGTCCATCGGCGGCCGGATCAGCTCGAGCCCCTCGCGGATGCGGTCGTTGAAGCCGTGGGTGACCATGTCGACCGCCACGTCGACGGCGTGCGCGAAGCCCTCCGCGTCGGTGCCGCCATGCGACTTCACCACCACCCCATTCAGCCCGATCAGCACCGCGCCATTGTAGCGTCGCGGATCGAGCCACTCGCGCATGCGCTCCAGTCCCGGGCGCACCATCACGTAGCCGAGGCGGGAGACCATGCTGGCCGCGAAGACCTGCTTGAGCAGGTCGCCGACCAGTCGCAGCGCTCCCTCCCCGGTCTTCAGCGCCACGTTGCCGGTGAAGCCGTCGGTCACCACCACGTCCGTGGTGCCGGCGGTAATGTCGTGTCCCTCGACGAAGCCGTGGAACTGCCTGGCGATAGTGC
>CAXTOE010000242.1:0-1040 GCA_964245685.1 uncultured Acetobacteraceae bacterium
TCGACGCCGTCGAACAGCAGCCGGCCCTCCGACGGCACCACCAGGCCGGAGATGATGTTCAGCAGCGTCGTCTTGCCGCAGCCCGACGGGCCGAGCAGGGCGTAGGCGCGACCGTTGCGCCAGACATGGTCGATCGGCTTGAGCGCGTAGCGGGGCGCCCCACCCGCCGCGGCGTCGTAGGCGTGGGCGATGTGGTCGAGGGTGATGCTGGCCATGTCGCCGCTCAGCCCGCGTAGGCCGCTTGCGGGATGGCGATCTCCGCCGGCGCTTCCGGGGCGGCGACCAGGCTGCCGTCGGCGGCAAAGACGAACATGCGCGACGGGTCGACGCGTATCTCGGCACTCGCGCCGGGTTCCCAGTCGTGCACGCCGCGCACCAGCCCGACCCAGGCGGCGAAGCCGAGGTCGACGTGCACGAAGCTCTCCGAGCCGCTGATCTCGGTGACCGAGACCACGCCGGGAAAGGCCTGCGGGTCGCCCGACGGAAGGTCGATGTGCGCGTCCTCGACGCGGAAGCCGAGGCGGTAGGCGCCGTCCGGCAGGTCGGGCAGCAGCCCGGCGCTGGGGAGGCGCCGGCCGTCCGCCAGCACCGCCTCGCGGCCGTGCCGGGTCACCGCGAGCTCGTTCAGCGGCGGGTCGGAGAACACGCGGGCGGCATCGATGTTGGCCGGCCGTCGATAGACCAGCGGCGTCGGCCCGATCTGGGTGACGCGGCCCTGCCACAGCGTGGCCGTGGTGCCGCCGAGCAGCAGCGCCTCGGTCGGCTCGGTAGTGGCGTAGACCAGGATCGCGCCGCTCGCGGCGAACAGGCGCGGCAGCTCCTCGCGCAGCTCCTCGCGCAGCTTGTAGTCGAGGTTGGCCAGCGGCTCGTCGAGCAGCACGAGGTCGGCCCGCTTGACCAGGGCGCGCGCGATCGCCACCCGCTGCTGCTGGCCGCCGGACAGCTCGTCCGGACGGGCCGCCGCGCGGTCGCGCAGACCGACCCGCTCGAGCATCTCGAGGCCGCGCTGCTCGGCCTCGTCGGTGCCCACCTTGTGCACC
>CAXTOE010000242.1:1050-4908 GCA_964245685.1 uncultured Acetobacteraceae bacterium
CCCGAGAGTTGCGACGGGGTGCGGCCCAGCATGGGTTCCAATCGGAGCAGTTTCGCGGCCCGGGACACGCGCGCCTCGATCTCGGCTTTCGCGAGGCCCTCCACGCGCAGCGGCGAGGCGATGTTCTCGTAGACCGAGAGCGTCGGGTAATTGACGAACTGCTGATACACCATGGCGACCGAGCGGCGCCGCACCGGCACGCCGGTGACGTCGACGCCGTCCTCCAGCAGCCGACCCGAGGTCGGCCGGTCGAGCCCGGCGATGAGGCGCATCAGCGTGGTCTTGCCGGCGAGCGTCGGTCCGAGCAGCACGTTCATGGTGCCGCGCTCGAAGGCGAGCGAGACGTCGTCGATGATCACGTCGCGGCCGACCGTCAGCCCCACCCGGTCGAGCACCAGGCTCACGACAGCTGCTCCTGCAGCGCCGCGGGCGGCTCCGCCGGCGCCATCGGCAGCAGCGCCTCGTCGATCGCCGCGATCTCGCTCGTGCTCAGCCGCAGGCCGAGCTTGCTGCGACGCCAGACCGCGTCGGCCGCGGTGCGCACCCACTCGGTGCGCACCAGGTAGCGCAGCTCCGCTTCGGTCAGGTCGGCGCCGTACAGCCGGCCGAGATCGGCCATGCCGGCGGCGTCGCCCAGGATGTCCGGCACGCAGGTGCCGTAGGCCCGGAGCAGACGGCGCGCATGGGCCTCGCCCAGGAACGGGTAGCGCCGCCGGGTGGCGAGCAGCAGCGCCTCGAAGCCGTCGGTCGGGAAATTGCCGCCGGGCAGGCTGACACGGCCGGTCCAGCCCGCGGATTCGCCGCGCGATGCGCCGAGATGCGGTGCCAGCTTGCCGAGTGCTGCCTCGGCGAGTCGGCGGTAGGTGGTGATCTTGCCGCCGAATACCGAGAGCAGGGCGGGGCCGCCATCGGCGTCGAGCTTCAGGACGTAGTCGCGGGTGGTCGCCTGGGCGGCGCCGTCGCCGGACTCGTCGAACAGCGGGCGCACGCCGGAATAGGTCCAGACCACCATCTCCGGCGTCACCGGCCGCCGCAGATACTCCGAGGCGGAGGCGCAGAGATAGCTGATCTCGTCCGCACTCGCGTGCACCGCGCCGATGTCGCCGGTGTAGTCGCGGTCGGTGGTGCCGATTAGGGTGAAGTGCTGCTCGTAGGGGATCACGAAGAAGATGCGCTTGTCGGCATTCTGGAAGATGTAGCAGCCGCCATGGTCGTACAGCTGCGGCACGACGATGTGGCTGCCCTGCACGAGCCGCACCGGCGCGCGCTTGTTGTCGCGCATCACGCTCTGCGACACCTCGCCGATCCAGGGTCCCGCCGCGTTGATCAGGGTCCGCACGGTGAGCTCGTACTCGAGCCCACTCGCCTCGTCGCGCAGCACGACGTGCCACAGCCCGTCGCGACGCGCCGCCGAGACGCAGCGCGTGCGCGGGGCCACGGTGGCGCCGAGCTCTGCCGCGGCACGGGCATTGAGCACGACGAGACGCGAATCCTCCACCCAGCAGTCGGAATACTCGAAGCCGCGCCTGAACTGCGGCCGCAGGGGTGCGCCGGTCGGATCGCGATCGAGGCGCACGCTGCGTGTCGGCGGCAGCTTCCTGCGTCCGCCGATATGGTCGTACAGGAACAGCCCCAGCCGAAGCAGCCAGCGCGGGCGCAGCTGGCTGTGGTAGGGCAGCACGAAGCGCAGCGGCCAGATGATGTGCGGCGCGATGCCCCACAGCACCTCGCGCTCCAGCAGCGCCTCGCGCACCAGGCGGAACTCGTACTGCTCGAGATAGCGCAGGCCGCCATGCACCAGCTTGGTCGAGGCGCTCGAGGTGCCGGAGCCGAGATCGTTCTGCTCGCACAGGAACACCCGCCAGCCGCGTCCGGCGGCGTCGCGGGCGATGCCGCAGCCATTGATGCCGCCACCGATGATGGCGATGTCGTAGGTCGCTGCTGAGACACCGGAGTCCAAGGACATTCAGCTCCCGCGCGAACGTGCGTGTCGACGTGCGTTCTGGCGCGCACCTGTTCGCGAGGCATCTTGGTCAGAACGAAAACGAACATGCAAGCGCAAAAATCGAGCGTTCGAACGATCAATCGAGCGCGAGTTCCTCGGACTCCTTCAGCCCCTCGTCCGGGTCGCCGGTCTCGATCACCTCGATCTTCAGGCGACGGCAGAGACCGGCGATCTCCGGCGAGGGCAGGCGGTCGGTGACCAGCACGTCGATCTCGTCGAGCCGGCCGATGCGCACCGGGGCCGTGCGGCTGAACTTGCTGCTGTCGGTGACCAGCACCACGCGATGCGCGTTCTCGATGATCGCGCGCGACACCTGGACCTCGCGTATGTCGTAATCCAGCAGCGTGCCGTCCTCATCGATCGCCGAGGTGCCGATGACGGCGATGTCGACCTTGAACTGGCGGATGACGTCGGCTGCCATCTGGCCGACGATGCCGCCGTCGCTGGCGCGTATGGTGCCGCCGGCGATGATCACGTTGATCGAGCCGTTGCGGTACAACGCGTTCGCGACGTTGATGTTGTTGGTCACCACCAGCAGCCCGTCATGGCCGGCGATCGACTGGGCGACCTCCTCGGTGGTGGTGCCGAGATTGATGAACAGCGAGGCGTGGTCCGGGATCAGCCTGGCCGCGGCCTCGCCGATCCGCGCCTTGGCACCGTGCGCCACCAGCTTGCGCGCGTCGTAGGCGAGGTTCTCCACGCCGGAGGCAACGACCGCACCGCCGTGGGTGCGGGTGATGATGCGCGCCTCCGACAGCTCGGTGAGGTCGCGCCGTATGGTCTGGGCGGTGACGCCGAAGCGGGCGGCGAGCTCGTCCACCGCCACCCGGCCGCTCTGGCGGATCAGCGAGGCGATCTCGCGCTGGCGACGCGACACCGGACCGGGATCCCTGGTCGGCTCCTTCGCCGGCTCCCTTGGGTGCTGCATCGTCGGCTACGCGCCGGCCGCGGACGGCAGCCCCAGGTTGAAGGCGATGGAGATGCGCAGCCGGTCGCCGCGATAGGGGCGGACCTGGTGGAACAGCCAGGACGGGAACAGGATCAGCAGGCCCGGCTTGGGCCGTATCGTCTCGCCGGCACCGGCGGAGGCGCCGTCCTCGCCGGCGAAACGAAGTGCCGGGGCGTACATCCCCGGACCAGGGCCGCGCGGGTCGAGCATCTCGAACTCGCCGCCCAGCGCCGGATCGTCGCCGCAGCCGCCGTCATCGACGTAGTAGGTGCCGGACCAGAAACTGCCGGGATGGTAATGGCTGATGTTGCCGTCACCGGGTCCGTTGACGTTGGCCCAGGCCTGCATCGTCCATCGGGGGCTGATCCGGCGCCCCTGCCGGTCGGCGGTGAGCTGGTTCGCCATCTGCCGCGCCAGGGTCAGCACGTGGTCGACATGCGTCCCGCCCCACGCGGCGATCGTGCGGTCGGAGTGCCAGCCGCCGGCGTTGGAGGCCTGCACCCCCGTCGTCTCGGCGCGCCGGCGCAGGATGATCTCGGAGAGTTCGAGGTTGCGCGCCGCCATGTCGGGCAACGCCACCGCCGCGACCGGCGTCGCGAACAATCCACGCACGGCGATATCGAGACGCGGCATCGTACCTGCCTTTTCTCTGCCGTGTGATCGCGGGCGGGGTCGATGTCAAGCAGCCATCGGGCTGCGCAAGCATGCAGGGAGCCCGCACCGAAGAATGGCAGAGATTGAACCGGCCGGTGATTGTTAAGACAGCGACGCGCAGCTATATCCGCAAGAAAGAGTGACAGGTTTATCTTGATGACAGACAACGCCGTCGGGCCACTGGAGCTGGCAGCACAGATCGTCAGCGCGCACGTATCGAACAACACGGTGGAAGCCACCGCCCTGCCGG
>CAXTOE010000243.1:0-3658 GCA_964245685.1 uncultured Acetobacteraceae bacterium
CTCCGCCAGCTTCGGCACCGCCGGCTCGCGGTCGGGCACGTGGTCGATCTTGCCGATCCCGCCCCACGCGCCCTTCCACGGGATCGACCCGTAGGCCTGCTCCCACAGCCGCATCCTGGCCACGCTGTTGACCAGCGGCAGCGTGGCGCCGTCCAGCACCGGCACGTCGGTGCGCCCGGCGATCTCCAGGAAGCGACGCAGATGCGCCGACTCCTCGTTCTCCCAGGCGTCGCCGACCACGACGGTGAGGCCGAGCAGCCTAACCCCCGGATCGGCGAGCAGCGGCAAGGTCGACTGCAGGTCGGAGCCGCCGGGGCCCAGGAAGTCGTTATCCTCGATGACCAGCTGAGGTGCCGCCGCCGAGGCAGAAGCAGCGAGGAGCGTGAGGCCGGCGAGCAGCAGCAGGGCGGCGATCTTGCGCAAGGCGGGCGGCCTCCTCGAGTGCGGACCCTACAGCGCGAGCGCGCCGAGCAGCGCGTCCAGGCGCAGGCGCCCGGAGAGCGTGACCTTGAGGCAATCATCGTGCCACATGAGGTAGCCCTCTTCCTCGGCGGCACGCAGGACACCCGCATCCAGCGCCGAGGTCAGCGTGGTGCCGGTGCGAGCGAGGAACGACGCGGCGCCGATCCCCTCGGACAGCCGCAATCCCATCAACAGCATCTCCCGGGTGCGGTCGCGCATCGACAGCGGCGCGCAGCTCGTCTCGCCCGAGCCGGATCGCTCCACCCGCGTCACCCAGGGTTCGGGGGCACGGTGCCGCCGGGTGGCGAACAGCGCGCCGTCCAGCGTCAGCCTGCCGTGGGCGCCGGGCCCGATGCCGGCGTAGTCTTGGTAGCGCCAGTAGGCGAGGTTGTGCCGGCTCTGCGCGCCCGGCCGGGCGTAGTTGGAGACCTCGTAGGGCTCCAGCCCGTGCCGCGATGCGACGTCCGCGGTCTCCTCGTACAGCGCTGCGGCGCTGTCGTCGTCGGGCAGGGCGATCAGGCCCTGCCGGTGCAGCGCCTCGTAGCGCGTGCCCGGCTCTATGGTGAGCTGGTAGAGCGAGAGGTGGTCCGAGACCAGCGCCAGCGCACGGTCGAGCTCGGCGCGCCAGGCGGGCAGCGCCTGTCCCGGACGGGCGTAGATCAGGTCGAAGGAGATGCGCGGGAACAGGCGGCGGGCGAGCTCGAGCGCTACGATCGCGTCGGCCGCCGAGTGCGCGCGGCCGAGCCCGCGCAACGCCTCGTCGTCGAGCGCCTGCACGCCGAGCGAGACGCGCGTCACCCCGGCCTCGCGGAAGCCGCGCAGCCGTGCCGCCTCGACGCTGGTGGGATTGGCCTCCAGCGTGACCTCGAGGTCGGGCGCCGGGTCGAACAGGGTCCTGGCCAGCTCGATCAGCTCGGCCACGCTCTCCGGGCGCATCAGGCTCGGCGTGCCGCCGCCGAAGAAGATCGAACCGAGACGACGCCGGCCCAGCCGTGCCGCCTCGTGCGTGAGCTCCGTGCCCAGCGCCGCGGCGAAGCGGCGTTCGGGGATGACGTCGCGCACGTGGCTGTTGAAGTCGCAGTAGGGGCACTTGCTGAGGCAGAACGGCCAGTGCACGTAGAGTGCGACGTCCTGCTGCATCAGATCGCGACGCGCACGCCCAGCTCCACCACGCGGTCGCTCGGGATGCGGAAGAACTCGGTGGTGGTCACCGCATTGCGCGCCATTACCAGGAACAGTGACAGGCGCCACAGCGGCATGCGCGGGATGGTGGCGCGCACCAGCACCTCGCGGCTGACGAAGTAGCTCGCCTGCATCGGGTCGAACACCACGCCCGCGCTGCGCAGGTCCTCCAGCGCGCGCGGCAGGTTAGGGCTCTCCATGAAGCCGTAGCGCAGCGCCACGCGGTGGATGCCCGGCGCCAGCTCGTCGACCTGCAGGCGGTGGCCGCGTCCGGCCTCCGGCTGGTCCAGGTTCTGGATGGTGACGAACAGCACCTTCTCGTGCAGCACCTTGTTGTGTTTCAGGTTGTGCAGCAGCGACGCGGGCACGACGTCCGGGTTGGCGGTCAGGAACACCGCCATGCCCGGCACCCGCACGATGTGCGACTGCGGCAGTCGGGCGAGGAACGAGTCGAGCGGCATGCTGTCCTGCTTCCAGCGCAGCGCCAGCAGCTCGCGGCCGCGCTTCCAGCTCGTCATCAGCGCGGTCAGCACGATGCCGAGCAGCAGCGGCACCCAGCCGCCCTGCGGGATCTTCAGCGCGTTGGCGGCGAAGAACACCCCATCGATCAGGAAGAACCCGCCGAACACGAACACTGCGGCGAAGCGCGACCAGCCATAGAGCCGGCGGAACGCGACCATCGCCAGGATGCAGGTGCACATGAAGGTGCCGGTCACCGCGATGCCGTAGGCCGATGCCAGCGCGTCGGAGGAGCGGAACGCCAGCACCAGCAGCAGCACGCCCACCATCAGGGCGCGGTTCACCTGCGGCAGGTAGATCTGGCCCTCCTCGTTGGGATTGGTGTGCAGCACGCGCATGCGCGGCAGGTAGCCCAGCTGCACCGCCTGCCGCGCGATCGAGTAGGCGCCGGTGATCATCGCCTGGCTCGCGATCACGGTGGCGGCGGTCGCCAGCACCACCATCGGCAGCCGCATCCACTCCGGTCCGAGCAGGAAGAACGGGTTCTTGATCGCGTCCGGATGGCTGATGATCAGCGCGCCCTGGCCGAGATAGTTGAGCGCCAGCGACGGCAGCACGAAGAATAGCCAGGCGAAGCGGATCGGCGCACGGCCGAAATGTCCCATGTCGGCGTAGAGCGCTTCGGCGCCGGTGACCGAGAGCACCACCGCGCCCAGTGCGACGAAGGCGACCCAGCCGTGATGCCAGATGAAGATCACGGCATGGTTCGGCAGCAGCGCACCGAGCACGAAAGGATGGTGCACCACCTCGATCGCGCCGAGCACGCCGATGCTGCCGAACCACAGCACCATGATCGGCCCGAAGATGCGTCCGACGCTGCCGGTGCCGCGCCATTGCAGGGTGAACAGCGCCACGATCACCACGATCGCGAGCGGCAGCACCACCTCTCGCGCCGATGGCAGGCTGACCTCCAGCCCCTCGATCGCCGACAGCACCGAGATGGCCGGCGTGATGGTGCCGTCGCCGAAGAACAGGCAGGCGCCGATGATGCCGGCGAGCCCCATCACCGTCCGCATCCGGTTGCTCGACGCGACCCGCTGCGCCAGTGCCATCAGCGACAGGATGCCGCCTTCGCCGTCGTTGTCGGCGCGCATGATCAGCGTCACGTACTTGATCGTCACCACCAGGATCAGCGACCAGAAGATCAGGCTCTCGATGCCCAGCACCTCGCCCGGCGTCGGCGCGCGGCTGCTGATGATGGCGATCGTGGCCTTCAGCGCGTAGAGCGGGCTGGTGCCGATGTCGCCGTAGACCACGCCGAGCACGCCGAGCACCGAGGCGAGGCCGAGCCCGCGATGCCGTTCCGCGGCCGGGAGCTGGACGCTGGCCGTAGCCGGCTCGCCGGGTGAAAGCTGACGGAGTGGAGGCTGATGGATCAAGGTTCGGCACCATCTGCAGGCGCACCGGCGTCGCGGCTCATGAGGGGGCTCCGGAGAGGCATGGCGGCGCGGGACCAGGGATGCGGGGTGTCGCAGGCGCCCCCATACGACTCAAC
>CAXTOE010000243.1:3668-4897 GCA_964245685.1 uncultured Acetobacteraceae bacterium
CGACTCAACGGTTCGGCGAGGCAAGCGGCTGCGGGGCAAGCGCGATCAGCCGGGCAGGACGGAGGCGGCCATCGGCGATCCGTGCGCGGCCCGTGCGCCGAACAGCGCCGAGCCGACCCGGACCTCCGTGGCGCCTGCCAGGATCGCCGTCTCGAAGTCGCCAGACATGCCCATCGACAGGCCGGACAGCCCGCACTGTGCCGCCAGCGCCGCCAGCATCCGGAAGTGCGGCAGCGGGTCGTCCTCGGCCGGCGGGATGCACATCAGGCCGGTCAGTGCGGCGCCGAACCGCGCCCGGCAGGCGCGGATGAAGCCTTCCGCCGCGGCGCGCGCGATCCCCGCCTTCTGCGGCTCGTCGCCGACATTGACCTGCACCAGCAGCTCCGGCACCCGACCCTCCCGCTCCGCGGCACGCTCGATCGCATCGGCGAGACGCGGCCGGTCCAGCGTCTCGATGACCTCGAAGCCGCGCACGGCGTCGAGCGCCTTGTTGGTCTGCAGCGGGCCGATCAGATGCAGCCGCAGGTCAGGATGATGCGGACGCAGGGCGGGAAACTTCTCCATCGCCTCCTGCACCCGGTTCTCGCCGAAGCGGCGCTGGCCCTGCTGCAGCAGCGTCGCGAGCTGCGACGCCGGACGGGTCTTGGACACGGCGACCAGAGCGACCGCGCCCGGCTCGCGGCCGCAGGCCCACGCCGCGGCGGCGATCCGCGCGCGTATCTGCTCCAGGGGCGAGGATGTCGGCATCGGCGCGGTTCCGGCGACGTGGTCTGGGTCAAGTGGTGCCGATCGGCCGTCGCCGCTATGGCTCCGCCATCCGAAGCGCCGCCTCCGCGCCGACCAGGATCTCGCACAGCCGCAGCCTGTCGGCACGGGTCAGCCAGTCCGGGGCGTCCGCACCAGCGTAGAAGGGCGCCGCCTGGGTCAGCAGCTGGTCGCGCCCCTGCGCCTCGCCGAGCGGCCGCGCCGCCAGATCGAGCTCGCGCAGGGCCAGCAGCCGCGCCTCGAGCCGCTCGGCCGCCTCCTGCTCCGCCTGCGGATCCAGCCTGCCGGCCGGCACGCACGCGGCGGTGGCGTCACGCAGGCCGTCGGCGAACTCGACGGCGCACTCCGCCGCCACCTGCCGCCTGCGCTGCGTCAGCCTGCCGACCGCCGGCATCTCCGTGCGCATGGCGCAGAAGCCCGCCAGACGTGCGGCGCGACGCGCCTGGGCGTGCAGCGCGGCGTCG
>CAXTOE010000244.1:0-4896 GCA_964245685.1 uncultured Acetobacteraceae bacterium
GCATCCTGATCGGCTTTCCGCCCCCCGCCCTGGCGCTGCTGGTCGGCTTCACCGCCTCAACCGGCCCCGCCTTCGCCGACATGGGCTGCGACCTGAAGGCCGGCTTCCTGCTGCGTGGCGAGGGTGCTGACCCCGCGTTCGAGCGCGACGGCCGGCGCCAGCAATATCTCGCCGCCATGTTCGCCCTGGTCGTCGCCGCGCTGACCGTACTGGTGCTGTACCACGGCTACTTCGCCCGCGGTCAGGTGGCACCGGTCGACAAGGTGTTCGTGGCCGCCATCCACGCCGGAAGCAGCCCGGCGGTCGCGCACGCGCTGCTGCTCTGGGCCATCCCCGGTGCGATGCTGCAGGCGGTCGGCGGCACCGGTCGCCAGCTCGGGGTGATGTTCGCGACCGGGCTGCTGCTCACCTCGCCCCTCGCCGGCTGGGCCGTCCTCGTCGGCATCCTGTGCCGGCTCGCCTGGCAGCGCTACGCGGGAGCGGCCGGGCGCACCGATATGGAGGTGTTCGCCGCCGGCAGCATCGCCGGCGACGCGCTGTACAGCTTCGCGAGCTCGCTGGTGAAGGTCTAGAGCACTTCTCGAGCCGATCGGCTCGGGGAGTGCTCTAGAATATCGAGAAGCGGGCAAATCTATCCGATCAGGTTGAGTCCACCTGATCGGATTTTGCCCTAGCGCACGCTCGCTTCCGCCTCGACCCACACGGAGCAGACGATCATGAGCCCGACGATCGCGGCACTGTGCGGCAGCATCGCCACGGCGATCGCGATCTTCGGCGGCGGGCTGGCGGTCGAGGCCTACAAGCGGCACCGCGATCGCATGGGGATGGCGCTGGCGCTGGCGGGTGCGATCGATGCGCTGCTGCGTCTGATCGAGACACGCAGGATGACGGTCGAGCTCGATGCGGCGCTCGACGAGCTCGAGGCCGGCAGGCCGGTGGAGTTCGCGACCCTGATCAACGAGAACGCGCCGTTCCAGGCGATCACGCTGTCGTACGCGAACCAGATCGGCAATCTGGGCCAGGAGCTGCCGTTCCGGGTCGCGCGCTTCCTCACGTACTGCCAGGGCCTGCAGCACGACATCGAGCGGCTCGGGCGCGGCGCCGACCGGCCGTGCACGCAGGCCGCCCTGATCCGGGCGATGCAGCCGCTGTGGCTCGAGACCTGGGGGCTCGGCCAGGAGCTGGTACGCGAACTCAAGGCGGCCGGCGGCGCCGCCTGACGGCGCGAGGCCGGGGACTACGGCGCGGCGAGCGCGTCGTACGGGACCGTGGCCGCCTCCTGCGACGCCAGCAGCAGCGCGGTGTCGCCGTCGATCACCAGGCCGCGCACCACGCCGGTGCGGAGCAGCGCCTGCACCGACGCCACCTTCTGCAGGCCGCCGACCAGCAGCACCACGTCGCGGTCGCGCAGCCCCTCGAACTCCACCGCCAGGGTGCGATGGGCGAGCTCATGCTCGACCTGCGCGCCGTGGCGGTCGAACAGCCGCCCGAGCGAGTCCGCCACCGCGCCGCGTGCCCGGACGCTGCGCAGCTCGGCGACTGAGAGCATGGCCTGCTGACGCAGGAACGCCGTCTCGCGCAGCTCGCCGACGCTGATCAGATAGAGGTCGGCCGACTGCGCCAGCGCCAAGGCCTCGGCGACCGTGCGCTGCGACATCAGCACCGCCCGGTCCGCCACCGTATCGGCGATGAACGGCACCGGCAGGAAGTGCCCTTCCCCGCCGGTGCGCGCCGCCAGCGCCTGCACCACCTCGAATGGGTTTGACGCCGAGTTGCGCGTCAGCGAGCCCATCAGCGAGACGAAGCGCGCCCGCGGGTTCTGCACCCCCGACAGGTGCAGCGTCATCTGCTCCAGCGTGCGGCCCCAGCTGACGCCGACGGTGATCGGCCGGCCGGCGGCGAGCTTGCCCTTGAGGAAGTTGGCCGCGGCACTGCCCACGGCGCGCCGGGCGATCATCTCCTGCGCCGCCGCGAGCTTCGGCTCGCCGTCAGCCGGCTCGAAGCCCATCGCGGGCGTGGCGAGGCAGAAATCCAGCCCGAAGCGGCGCGCGATGCAGTCCTCGATATCGAGGTCGCGCACCTGCTCGTGATGGATGGTGATGCTCACCAGCCCGCGTTCCCGCGCCTCGGCGAGCAGCCGGACGATGCGGGTGCGATGCACGCCGAGCCGCACCGCGACCTCCTCCTGCGTCAGGCCGCCGACGTGGTACAGCCACGCCGCGCGCACCATGATCGCGGTGTCCGGCTCGTGCGCGAGGTTCAGGTTCAGCATTGCCGCACGATACCGGCTTGACATCCGTTGCGGCAAACGACGAATGTTCCCTCAAGAGCAAAAGTCGCGCAGCACGCCATATGTTCGATGCGGTCCCGTGCCGCAGCATGTGTCGGAGGTCTCGTCGCGCCGGGGAGTTGGGGGTGGTCCGGGTTTTATGGCCTACGTGATCGGCATCGACGGCGGCACCGAGAGCCTGCGCGCCACCGTGTTCGACCTGGAGGGGCGCCGTATCGCCTCCAGCGCCGCTGCCTATCCCACCCGCTTCGCCTCCGGCGCGCGGGCGGAGCAGGATCCGGAGGCCTGGTGGTCCGCACTCGGCGTCGCGGTGCGGCAGGCGACCGCGCAGGCCGGCATCGCCTCGCACGACGTCGCGGCACTCTGCGCCACCACCACCTGCTGCAGCGTGGTGGCGCTCGACAGCGCCACGCAGCCGCTGCGCCCGGCGATCATCTGGATGGACGTGCGCGCCGGGGCCGAAGCCGACGCCGTGCTGGCGACCGGCGATGCGGCACTGGCGATCAACGGCGCCGGGCGCGGGCCGGTCTCGGCCGAGTGGATGATCCCCAAGGCGCTCTGGCTGTCGCGCCACGAGCCGGAGGTCTTCTCGGCCGCACACACCGTCTGCGAGTATCAGGATTTCATCAACTGGCGGCTGACCGGGCGCCGCGTCGCCAGCCTGAACAACGCCTCGATCCGCTGGCACTACCGCAGCGACGCCGGCGGCTGGCCGGACAGCCTGCTGGAACGGCTCGGCCTGTCGGCGCTGCGCGCGAAATGGCCCACGGAGGTGCTGGCGCCGGGTGCTGCGATCGGTCCGCTGACCGCGCGCGCCGCCGATCATCTGGGCCTGGCCGAGACGGTGCTGGTAGCCCAGGGGGGTGCGGACGCGCTGATCGGCATGATCGGGCTCGCGGTGTCGCGGCCGGGGCAGCTGGCGCTGATCACCGGCTCCTCGCACCTGCAATTCGCGGTCGGCGAGTCGGCCGCCCACGTACCGGGGCTGTGGGGCAGCTACGCCGACGCGGTGTATCCCGGCCGCACCATCCTGGAGGGCGGCCAGACCTCGACCGGCTCGATCATCGCCTGGCTGCGCCGACTGACCGGCGAGGCGCTCGATCTCGAGGCGCTCAACCTGGAGGCGGCGAAGCTGCAGCCGGGCTCGGATGGCCTGCTGGTGCTCGACCATTTCCAGGGCAACCGCACCCCCTACACCGACCCGCTGTCGCGCGGCGCCATCACCGGGCTGTCGCTGCACCACACCGCCGCACACCTGTTCCGCGCGATGCTGGAGGGGATCGGCTTCGGCACCCGCGCCATCATCGACCGCATGGCGGAGGCCGGCTGCGGCGCGGCCGAGATCACCGCCGGCGGCGGCGCCACCCGCTCGCCACTGTGGCTGCAGATCCACGCCGACACGTCAGGCCTGCCGGTGGTGGTGCCGGAGGTGGCGGAGGCGCCCTCGCTGGGTGCGGCGGTGCTGGCGGCGTACGCCGCGGGGCACTTCGCCAGCATCGACGACGGCATCGGCGCGATGGTGCGGCCGGGACGGCGGATCGAGCCGGATCCTGCCCGCGTCGCGCGCTACCAGGAGATCTACCGGCGCTACGGCGGCCTCTATTCAGCCCTCAAGCCACTCCGCGAGGCCGCGTCGTGACCGATCTGCCCAACACACCGCTGGCGCCGCTGTATCGCACCATGCGTCGCATACGCAGCTTCGAGGAGCGCGTCGCCGAGCTGTACGCCCGCGGCCTGTCGGCCGGCTCGATGCTGCACCTGTCGATCGGCGAGGAGGGCGCTGCCGCCGGCGTCGCGGCGGCGATGCGGCCGGAAGACAGCTTCACCACCCACCATCGCGGCCACGGCATCTTTCTGGCCCGCGGCGCGGACCCGGCCCGGATGATGGCCGAGATCGGCGGCAAGGAGGACGGCTACTGCCGCGGCAAGGGCGGCTCGATGCACATCGCCGACATGGCGCTGGGCCATCTCGGCGCCAACGCCATCGTCGGCGGCGGCATCCCGCACGTGGTCGGCGCCGGGCTCAGCTACAAGCGGACGGGCAGCGACGCGATCTCGGTGGCGTTCTTCGGCGACGGCGCCATGCAGCAGGGGGTGCTGTACGAGAGCATGAACATGGCGGCACTCTGGGACCTTCCGGTGCTGTTCGTGTGCATCAACAACCAGTACGGCATGGGCACGCGCATCGACCGCGCCACCCGCTCGATCGAGTTCGACCGCCGTGCCGAGGCCTTCGGGCTGGCCGCCGACATGGTCGACGGCGAGGACGTCGAGGCGGTGTTCCAGGCCGCCCAGGCGCTCGCCGACGGCGCGCGTGCCGGCAAGCCGGGCTTCATGGCGATCTCCTGCTTCCGCTTCTTCGGCCATGGCCGCATGGACAAGAGCCCGTACCGCACCGCCGACGAGGAGGAGGTCGGGCGCAAGCGCGATCCGCTGGCGCGTGCCCACGACGCGCTGCTCGGCGCCGGCCAGCTCGACGCCCACGCGCTGGACGCGCTCGACGCCGAGATCGCGCGCGAGATGGACGCGACCATCGACTTCACCGCCGACGCGGCGGCGCCGCCGGACGCGAGCATGTTCCGCGACGTGTACGGGCCCGACCAGCC
>CAXTOE010000245.1:0-4883 GCA_964245685.1 uncultured Acetobacteraceae bacterium
GCGGATTCCGGTCGCGCAGTTCCCGGACATCGTGCCGCCGCAGGTGCAGGTGACGGCGACCTATCCCGGCGCGTCGGCGAGCGTGGTCGAGGCGTCGGTGGCGCAGCCGATCGAGGCGCAGGTGGTCGGCGTCGACAAGATGATCTACATGCGCTCGGTCAGCGGCAACGACGGCTCGTACGCGCTGACCGTCAGCTTCCTGCTCGGCACCAACCCCGACATCAACACCGTCAACGTGCTCAACCGGGTGCAGACGGCGAACGCGGAGCTGCCGAGCACGGTGCAGCAGGAGGGCCTGACGGTGCAGAAGCGCTCGTCGGCGATCCTGATGTTCGTGAACTTCTACAGCCCGAGCGGCAAGTACGATCCGCTGTTCATCGCCAACTACATGACGATCAACATCATCGACGAGGTCTCGCGCACCACCGGTGTCGGCCAGGCGTCGCTGCTGTCGCGGCAGAAATATTCGATGCGGGTCTGGTTCGACAACAAGCGGCTGGTGCAGCTCGGCCTGTCGCCGGGCGACATCAACAACGCGATCCAGTCGCAGAACACGGTGGCCGCGGTGGGACGGATCGGCGCGCGTCCCGCGGGCCCCGACCAGCAGTACCAGCTCAACGTGCAGACCCAGGGGCGGCTGGTGAAGCCCGAGCAGTTCGGCCAGATCGTGATACGCGCCAACCCGGACGGCTCCGCCCTCAGGCTGAAGGACATCGCGCGGATCGAGCTGGGCGCGCAGACGCTGGATTCCGAGTCGCGCTTCGACGAGAAGCCGTCGGTGGCGCTGGCGATCTACCTGGCGCCAGGGGCGAACGCGCTCAACACCGCGACCTCGATCAAGGGGCTGCTCGACCGGCTGTCGCACCGCTTCCCGCAGGGGCTGGTCTACAACGTCACCTACGACAGCACCGACTTCGTGCACGATACCGTCTCGGAGGTGCTCAAGACGATCTCCGAGGCGTTCGTGCTCGTCGTCATCGTCGTGTTCCTGTTCCTGGGCAGCGTGCGGGCGACGATCATCCCCACCGTGGCGGTGCCGGTCAGCCTGATCGGCGCCTTCGCCGGCATGGTGTCGCTGGGCTTCTCGGCCAACACGGTGTCGCTGCTGGCGATGGTGCTGGCGATCGGCATCGTCGTCGACGACGCGATCGTGGTGGTGGAGAACGTCGAGCGCGTGATGGAGGAGGAGCCGGAGCTGCCGCCCAAGGAGGCGGCGCGCAAGGCGATGCAGCAGATCACCGGCCCGATCATCGCCATCACCCTGGTGCTGCTCTCGGTGTTCGTGCCGATCGCCTTCATCCCCGGGCTGTCCGGCGTGCTGTTCCAGCAGTTCGCGGTCACCATCTGCATCGCCATGCTGATCTCGGCGCTGAACGCGCTGACGCTGTCGCCGGCGCTGTGCGGCGTGTTCCTGCGCCATACCGGGCCGCGGCGCGGCATCATGGGGCGGGTGCTGAACGGCATCGACAGGACGCGCAACGGCTATTCCTCCCTCGTCAACCGGCTGCTGCGCGTAGCACTCGGCGGGGTGGTGGTGGTGCTGCTGTGCGCGTTCGGCATCTTCCTGATCCAGGCCTCGCTGCCGCTGGGCTTCCTGCCGGAGGAGGACCAGGGCGGCTTCTTCACCAACGTGCAGCTGCCGGATGGCGCATCGGTCGCGCGCACCAGCCAGGTGGTCAGCCAGGTCGAGAAGATGGAGCGCGCGCTGCCGGGGGCGCTGCACACCTTCGCGGTGATCGGCTACTCGTTCCTGGACACCGTGCAGGAGCCGAACGTCGGCTTCACCTTCACCCGGCTGAAGCCGTTCGGCCAGCGCACCGCCGCCGACACCCACGTGCAGGCGCTGCTCGGCCGCGTGTTCGGCGAGGCGCAGGGCATACGCGCGGCGACGGTGTTCCCGTTCAACCTGCCGCCGATCATCGGCCTGTCGCCGGGGGGTGGCTTCGAGTACGAGCTCGAGGGCCTGCCGGGCCAGGATCCGCAGCAGCTCGGCAGCGCCATGCTGGGACTGATCGCGGCCGCCAACAGCGACAGGAACCTGTCGCGGGTGTTCTCCACCTTCACCGCCACCAACCCCTCGATCTACCTCGACATCGACCGCACCAAGGCGCAGGCGCTGGGCGTCAACGTGAGCGACATCTTCACCGCGCTGCAGACCACGCTGGGCAGCGTCTACGTCAACGACTTCAACCTGTTCGGCAGGGTGTGGCAGGTCAACGTGCAGGCCGAGGCGCGCGACCGCTCTAGGATCGACGACCTGTGGGGGATCTACGTGCGCAACAGCACCGGCGGCACCGTGCCGCTGCGCTCCCTGGCCTCGATCAAGATCATCACCGGGCCGCAGGCGATCACGCGCTACAACAACTACCGCGCGATCACCATCAACGGCGGACCCGCGCCCGGGACCTCGTCGGGCACCGCGCTGGCGACGATGAGCGCCATCTCCGGCAGGACGCTGCAGACCGGCTACGACTACGAGTGGACCAGCACGGCCTATCAGGAGGTGCAGGCCAGCGGCAAGACCGGGATCATCCTGGCGATGGCGCTGCTGTTCGCCTACCTGTTCCTGGTCGGGCTGTACGAGAGCTGGGTGATCCCGATCCCGGTGCTGATGTCGGTCGCGGTCGGCGTGCTGGGTGCGATGATCGGCATACGCATCGCCGGCCTGTCGCTCGACCTGTACGCACAGATCGGGCTGGTGGTGCTGATCGCGCTGTCGGCGAAGAACGGCATCCTGATCGTCGAGTTCGCCAAGGAGCGGCGCGAGGCCGGCGAGACCATACGCGAGGCGGCGCGGCAGGGCGCGCATATGCGGTTCCGCGCCGTGATGATGACGTCGTTCGCCTTCATCCTCGGCCTGGTGCCGCTGGTCACCGCGACCGGTGCCGCGGCACTCAGCCGAAGGGACGTCGGCACGCCGGTGTTCGCCGGCATGCTAGCGGCGAGCGGCGTCGGCATCTTCATCATTCCGATGCTGTACGTGACCTTCCAGACCATACGCGAGTGGTTCCATCGCAAGCTGGGCATCAGCCTGCCGCACCAGGACCTGCCGCGTCGGGAGCAGCCTCCGGGCCGTCCAGTGTCCTGAGCGTCGCCCGGCGGCGTGCGCCGGCCCGGTTACGGTTCCCGGCGGCCGCTTGGATCGAGCTTTCGTGATCATTCGGCGGTCGTATGGTGATGGCTTCCGGCCGGACCGGCGCGTTTCATGGCTAAAGCGTTGTCGCGACGAGCGGGCCCGGCAGGCCCGCCGGGTCATTCGTGCTGACATCCAACGGAGGACCGGCACGCCGGCCGGCCTGCTCGACTACGGAGAACGGTTTCATGCGTTCCATGACGGATCATTTCGCGCGTGCCGCGTTCGTCGCCGCACCCGACGGCGGCGGCAACCCGACCGGCGGCATCGACCAGCTCTGCATCAACACCATACGCACGCTCTCGATGGATGCGGTGCAGAAGGCGAAATCCGGGCATCCCGGCACCCCGATGGGACTGGCGCCGGTCGCCTACACGCTGTGGCAGAACGTGCTGCGCTATGATCCGGCGGAACCGCGCTGGCCCGGTCGCGACCGCTTCGTGCTGTCGGTCGGGCACGCTTCCATGCTGCTGTACTCGCTGATCTACCTGACCGGCGTGCGGGAGGTGAACGAGGGCGGCGAGAAGGGTGCGGCGTCGCTGACGCTGGACGACCTGAAGCAGTTCCGACAGATGAGCAGCAAGACGCCGGGGCATCCGGAATACCGCTTCACCTCCGGGGTCGAGACGACGACCGGGCCGCTGGGGCAGGGCTGCGGCAACTCGGTCGGCATGGCGATGGCCGAGCGCTGGATGGCGAACCGTTACAACAAGCCGGGCTTCACCCTGTTCGACTACCACGTCTACGTGCTGTGCGGCGACGGCGACATGATGGAGGGGGTGGCGAGCGAGGCGGCCTCCGTCGCCGGCCATCTCGGCCTGTCCAACCTGACCTGGATCTACGACAGCAACCAGATCAGCATCGAGGGCTCCACCGAACTCGCCTTCATCGAGAACACGCACAAGCGCTTCGAGGCCTATGGCTGGGCGGTATCGGAGGTGCCCGACGCCAACGACACGGCACTGATCGAGAAGCGGCTGGAGGAGGCGCGTGCGGTCACCGACCGGCCGAGCATGATCGTCGTGCACAGCCAGATCGGCTACGGCGCGCCGCACAAGGCCGGCACCAAGGAGGCGCACGGCGAGCCGCTGGGCGACGAGGAGATCCGCGGCGCCAAGCGCGCCTACGGCTTCCCGGAGGACAAGCAGTTCTACGTCCCCGATGGGGTGATGCAGAACTTCGCCGCCGGCATCGGCCAGCGCGGTGCCAGGCTGAGCGCGGAATGGTACGCGCTGTTCGATCGCTACCGGGCGGAATACCCCGAACTCGCGGCCGAGCTCGACATGATCAACGAGCACACGCTGCCGGAGGGCTGGGACAAGGAGATCCCGACCTTCGAGCCGAGCGAGAAGGGCGTCGCCTCGCGAGAGAGCTCCGGCAAGGTGCTGAACGCGATCGCGCCGAACCTGCCCTGGCTGATCGGCGGGGCCGCCGACCTGTCGCCCTCGACCAAGACCAACCTGACCTTCCAGGGTGCGGGCAGCTTCGAGCGAGACAGCTATGGCGGCCGCAACCTGCATTTCGGCGTGCGCGAGCACGCGATGGGTTCGCTCTCCAACGGCATCGCGCTGTCGGGGCTGCGGCCGTACTGTTCCGGCTTCCTGATCTTCATGGACTACATGAAGCCGCCGATCCGGCTGTCGGCGATCATGGAGCTGCCGGTTCTCTATATCTTCACGCACGACAGCATCGGCGTGGGCGAGGATGGACCGACGCACCAGCCGATCGAGCAGCTGGCGCAGCTGCGGGC
>CAXTOE010000246.1:0-4864 GCA_964245685.1 uncultured Acetobacteraceae bacterium
ATCGGCTCTGAAGGAGCCGATGAACTTGCTCTAGATCATTGTCCTAGCGACTGATTCACGTCTCAGGCTGATCCAGCCTAAGACGATCAGGCGCTAGAGGCGAGCTTGTGTGCGCCTTGAGGATCGGACAGATTGAACCCTACGGCTTCCGCCCACTCGCCTGCGGCTTTGATCTGCTCGACGACCGACCGCGCTTCGGCGGCATTGCTGCCATCGTGGACGAGAACCCGCGCGCCGACCTCCGCAAGCGCCAGGAGGGCGGCCCGCCCGATGCCGCGCGAGGCGCCGGTGACGAGCGCAGTCTTTCCATTGCACGGTGTCATGATCGACCCTCTTGTCTGGTGAATTAAGCAGTGCCTAGCGGACAATCCGGCAACGTGATCGATCAGCTTGATGGCGTCACCTCTCGTCATGCATTCAGGAACGGGAAGGCGTGGGCCAGAAAAAGCGCCGGACATGTGACCGCTGGGATGATCAGGTCGTTGCTGCCAGGCGCGACGAGCGCTGGATGATGAATTCCGCCCGGATGACTCAGCCGGCGGGTGTCACCCGGCGGACTTGCCGCCGTCGGCGGCCAGTATCTGGCCGGTGATGAAGGAGGCCGCCTCGGATCCGATGAACAGGATGGCGCGTGCGATCTCTTCAGGACGTCCGGTTCGACCGAGCGGCACGCCGGCGACCATCTTGGCCTTCTTCTCTTCGCCGCCAGTGAAGCGGTCGAGCATCCCGGTCTCCGTGGGTCCCGGCGATACTGCGTTCACGCGGACGCCGGATCCGGCCAGTTCCAGTGCGACGGACTTGGTGATCCCTTCGACGGCGTGTTTGCTGGCCGCATAGATCGACGCATTCGGGGCACCCTTGTGGCCGTAGGAGGACGACACGTTGACGATGCTGCCCGATCCCTGGGACCGCATCGCGCGCGCCTCGTGCTTCACGCTGAGCACGGTCCCGAGCACGTTGGTGTCGAACGTCGCGGCGTAGCTCCCCGGCGTCTGGTCGAGGATGGGGCCGGGGCTCCCCTCGGTTCCGGCGTTGTTGACCGCCACGTCGATGCGGCCAAAACGGGCGACTGCCCCCTCCATCAAGGCTTGGACCTCGCTCTCGTAGCGGACGTCCGCCTTGATGAATTCGGCCTGCGTGCCGAGCGCGCGAAGCTCGGCTTCCAATGCCGCGCCGGTCTGGGCATCTCGGCCGGAGACGATGATCCTGTGACCTTCGCGCGGAGCGGCGAGCGCGGTGGCGCGGCCGATGCCAGCCAGGGCACCGGTGATCACAATGACTTGGTCCTTCATCTTCAACTCTCTGCGTGGGAAGAGGATTCAACCTCATTTACTATCGGAGCTCGACCCGTCGGCTTTCTTGTACGCCGCCGTGAGGCTCGCTTCGTTGGCCAACCAGGTAGGTCTTCGTTGTGCCTCTGGGAAAGACTTTGTAAGCTCGAGTGGCATATCTGCCAGGCATGGGTTTGGCATGGAGCTCAGGCATCTCCGCTACTTCATCGCCGTGGCCGAAGCGGGAAGCGTCACCCTGGCCGCCGAGAAGAGGCTGCACACCGCCCAGCCCTCTCTCAGCCGGCAACTCCGTGATCTGGAGCTCGAGGTAGGCGCGCCGCTGTTCACCCGAAGCGCGCGCGGTGTCGAGCTGACCGACGCCGGGTGCGCCTTCCTGCTCCACGCTCGTCTCGCGGTCGCCCACGCGGCGGAGGCGATCCAGGCCGCTCGTCGCGCAGCCCGCCCGGCCAGGGCGATCTTCTCCGTGGGCTTCCTGACGGGACAGGAGGTCGACTGGCTCCCCCACGTCACGCGCATTCTGAGGGCCGAGTTGCCGAAGATAGAGTTCAAGGTGACGAGCCTCTACTCGCCCGATCTCGCCGAAGCGCTGCAGAGCGGTGAGATCGATCTCGGCTTCCTGCGCGTCGAGCCGAAGCCGAACGTGGCCTACCAGGTGATCGCAAAGGAGCCGCTCGTGGTGATCCTGCCGAGCGACCATCGCCTGGTCGAGGAAGGAGAGATCGATCCAAAGGCGCTGGAGGGCGAGACCCTCGTCGGCTTCTCGGATGTTCCACACGTGCTGCGAATGGTCGTCGAAGGCTATCTGCGCGAGAAGGGCGTAGACCTCACGCCTACTCACCGTATCGACAACTTCGCCACGGGCCTGTCGTTGGTGGCTTCTACCCGGAGCGTGGCGCTCTTGCCGGCCTACGTCGAGCCGCTCCTCCCCTGGTCGGTCGTAAGTCGGCCCCTGAAGGGCGAACCGCCTACCATCGACTTGGCCGTGGGCTACCGGCCGGACAATCCGTCGCCGGTGCTGAAGACCTTCCTCGCCGGGCTCGAGCAGCTCATCGTCGCCGGACCAGCCGGAATGCGTCAGGCCCGATGAACCGTGGGTTCGAGCGTTTGCGCTCCGCACGAGGCGGCGGCCATGCTGCTCGGTTGCCAAGCTCTGGGCAGCAAACAAGCCGATCAAGGAGAACCGGGTCAGCGACCCATTCGAGCCTGGATGTCGCTCTCGATCAGCAACGCTTTCAGACTGTGAAGGACCCGATCGAGATGCGTGTCGAGGTCCAGCGCTGGATCGTCGAGCCAGGAGAGGGTGGCATGTGCGAAGGCAGCCATTCCGGTGTGAGCGGCCAGCGCGGCCGGCAGGTCTTCGACGCCGCGCCCCTTCAACGCGCCGGCTAGCGCATGCGTCAAAGCGGCGAGCTTCGTCAGCTCTCGTTCGGCTAGTGCAGGCGTGCTGGAGATGATCTCCTGTCGCGGTTTCGAGAATGGTCTGTTGGCTTCCAGAAGTGGCAGCACCGACCGGAAGGCACGGAACAGCATGTCGAGCGGACCGAGCCCGTCCGGCGCCTCGGCGATCGAGGCCGTCAGCGCCGTCCGCAACACAGCCTCACCGTCGAACAGGACTTCCCGCTTGTCCGGAAAATGCCGGAAGAAGGTTCGTTCCGTCACGCCGGTTCGTGCGGCGATCTCGGCGGCCGTGGTCCGGTCGTAGCCACGCTCGCGGAACAGCTTCAACGCTGTCCGTTGCAAGCGACCCCGCAGGTCCTGCTCACTCGCGGTCACTCTCCGTCTAACCCTTGTCAGTGACTGACAACCACCTATGTCAGTCACTGACAAGGTGTAGCACGCCTTTGATATCGTGAGAAGGAAACTGGCATGCGTGTGTTCCTGACGGGTGCGAACGGCTGGATCGGGTCGGCCATTGCGCGCGAACTGCTCGACGCGGGCCACTCGGTGGTTGGCCTGATACGCTCGAAGGAGAAGGGCGAGTCGCTTTCCGCGGCCGGCATCACGCCGCTGATCGGCGGGCTCGGCGAGTTGGACGTGATCCGGGCCGGCGCGAGTGATACCGATGGCGTCATTCACACGGCCTTCGGCCTTGACTTGTCGAAGATCGCCGAGATGGCTGAGGAGGAGCGCCTGGCGATCGAGACCTTCGGAGAGGTGTACGCCGGCTCGAACCGCCCGATCATCGTGACCAGCGGGGTGCTCCTGACGCCGCCCGGAGAGGTCTTCATGGAGGATGCGAGGCCACCTGTCGCCCCCGAATTTCCTCGCGCGTCCGAACAGACGGCGTTCGCGCTTGCCGATCGAGGCCTATGCGCTTGCGTGGTCCGCAATCCGCGCTCGGTGCATGGCCAGGGGGAACGGCATGGCTTCGTCCCCATGCTCGCCACCGTCGCTCGCGAGAAGGGAGTCTCCGCTTACGTCGGAGACGGACAAAACCTCTGGCCGGCCGTGCACCGGCAAGACTCCGCGCGCGTCTACTGTCTTGCGCTTGAGCGAGGTGCGCGAGGCGAGGCCTATCATGCCATCGCCGAGGAAGGAGTGCCGTTCAGGATGATCGCCGAGGCGATCGGACGACAGCTCGGCGTGCCGGCGAAGTCGCTGACGCCTGAGGAAGCCGAGACACATTTCGGTGGCTTGGCGACGTGGGTGGCGGGCAACGGCCCCGCTTCCAACGCGCGGACCAGCGAAGTTCTCGGCTGGACCCCCCGAGAGGTGGGTGTCATCGCCGATATCGGGCGACCGGATTACTCAGCGTAACCAGGTCGGTCGGCGCCGGCCTCTCGCGGCCTGGTCGACCGGCTATCGGGCGCCGCAGCTGTGATCGCGAACGACCAGGCCCGGCGCGAGCGCGCAGGTAGGATCAAGTTTCTGGTCCATGGCGGCTGGGTGGCGATGAGCGAGCGCGACATACGACGGATCGGCGTGCCGTCCGACGGACGACGCGACGTGCAGGCCACGTCTTGAGGTCGATGCCGACCAACCTGCCGTCCCGCCATTGCGGGTAGTATCGCTCCGTATTCCTCTCCGCCGGTCTTCCGTTGGTCTTCGACCGACGCAACCTTGACCGACTCCGCCCGAGTGGCGGCATTCCGCCGCAAACCGGGCGTCGCGAGTTTTTGCCAGGAATTCCTTCGGCGTCGAGACGTCCATGACACTCTGCGCCAGGAGCCGCTTCAGCCTCGCGTTCTCCGCTTCCAGAGCTTCGAGACGCCGCGCCTCCGGCATCTCCATCCCGCCGCATTTAGACCGCCACATGTAGCCGGCCGTGCCGGGAACTTCGATCCGGTCTGCGCGCTCTCCTCCGCTGGCACGACGTAACGATCGCGGCGCGCATGCCGGAAGATCGGCCCGCACTTGTCTGGCGCGGATACGAGAGGACGACATGACCGAGAAGGCACCTACGATCGTCAACATGCACACGGCGCCGGAAATCGCAGCCGAAGTGCCCGCCGCCTGGACGCATTTCCAGCGCGCCTTGACGCCTGCGATGAAGGATGCGGGGCCGGGACGTTTCGGGATGGGTCGTCTCGGCATGAACGCCACGCGGGTGCCCCCGGGCCACAGCGCGTGCC
>CAXTOE010000247.1:0-4843 GCA_964245685.1 uncultured Acetobacteraceae bacterium
GCGCGCCGCAGGCGCAGGGCGCCGGCAATCGCGCGCGCTGCACCGCCGGCGCCGAGCAGCAGCACCGGCCCGGCGGCGGGATCGATCCCGGCGGCGCGCAGGCTGGCGAGGAAGCCCTCGCCGTCGCTGCTGCTGCCGAGGATGCGTCCATCGGCGGTGAACGACAGCGTGTTGGCGCTGCCCACCGCATGCGACGCCACGTCGAGGTCGTCGCACAGCGCCGCCGCCGCCTGCTTGTGCGGCACGGTGACGTTGACACCGGCGAAACCGGATGCCTGCAGCCCACGCAGCGCGATCTGCAGCGATCCAGGCGGCACGGCGAGCGGCAGGTAGGCGCCGTCGATGCCGTAGCGGGCCAGCCAGTGGTTATGCAGCAGCGGCGAGAGCGAGTGCGTCACCGGCCAGCCGATCACGCCGGCGAGCCGCGCGCGCCCGCTCAGGGGCAAGGATAGGCCTCCCGGTAGCGCATCCACGCCTGCGGCAGCAGCCGGCCCAGCCTCACCGCCCAGTGCGCCTCCCCGGCACGGTCGGCGATCAGGTCCTGGCGGATCTCGATCTCGACGTGGGGCAGGCCGCGTTGCTCGCCGTGCACCGGCACGGTGTAGTCGTCGAGGTCGGACAGCGCGTACGGCTCGTTGTCGCCGACCACGAGGTCGCCCTCCTGCTGCAGCAGGTCGCGCAGCAGCAGCGCGAAGCGCGGGTCGTGGTGGTGCAGGACGCCGGCGTGCCAGGGCCGGTCGCCGGATCCGGAGGCGACGCCGGGCACCGCGGTCGGGCGGTCGGCGCGGCGCAGGCGCGGCGTGAAGCTGTGCAGCGCCACCAGCACGGTCTCCAGCCCGGCCGCTCGTCGCGCATCCAGCAGACGCGCGATGCCGTCGTGGTAGGGCGTGAAGATCTCGCGCACGCGTGCGGCGCGATCCGCCTCGCCAAGCCCTTCGTTGCCCGGCACCGCGGTGCAGTCGCTGTGCGGCGCGATCGAGGTCGGATGTCCGGGCCGGCGGTTGCAGTCGATCACCAACCGCGAGTAGCGCTGCGCCACCGTCGCCGCGTCCAGCATGCGTACCAGGCCGGTGCCGGTGCCGGCGACGCCGATGTCCCAGGCGATGTGGCGCAGGCGCTCCGTCTCCGGCAGGCCGAGGTCGCCGAGGCGCTCGGGGATCGCCCGGCCGGCATGATCGAGCACGATCACGAATGGCGATCGCGACTCGGCGCGCAGGATCGTGACCGGGTGCGGGTCGTCCTCCCCCAGCAATCCTGCGTTGACGCAGCGCAGATCTTGCAGGGTCGCCACGCACGCGGTCGATTTGTTTTGGACGTCATCCTGCACCGTGATCTTATTCCCCATCACAACTGGATATGCCGCATCGCGGAAGGGACTGTATGCCGGTTCTCTCGGTCCAGCACGTCACCACATACCGATACCGTCGACCGGTCGGATTCGGCGAGCACCGGATGATGTTCCGCCCGCGCGATTCGGCCGATCAGCGGCTGGTATCGTGGCATGTCGAGATCGAGCCGGCGCCGGTCATGCTGCGCTCGGTCGCCGACGCGTTCGGCAACTTGGTGACGCTGGCCCGCTTCAACCAGCGTGCGCGCGAGCTGCGGGTGGAGAACCGCCTGGTCGTCGACCACACCCCGACCTCGCCGGACAGCACGCAGCTCGCACCTTATGCGCGCACCTGGCCGTTCACCTACGACCTCGACGACATGGAGGATCTGGGCCGTGTGATGCAGCGGCATTATCCGGACCCGGAGCACAAGGTGGATAACTGGGCGCGCAGCCTGCTGTCGAACGGCTCCGGCACCCCGACCTTCGAGCTGCTGGCGACGATGACCGACGAGATCCGGCGCGGCTTCACCTACTGCGCCCGCTACGAGGACGGCGTGCAGGAGCCCGCACGCACCCTGGCGCTGCGGGCCGGGACCTGCCGGGACTATGCCGTGCTGATGATGGAGGCGGTGCGTGCGCTGGGCATGGCGGCGCGCTTCGTCACCGGCTACATCCACTCGCCTTCGGTGGAGGGGCGGGTGAACCAGGGCGGCGGCGCCACCCACGCCTGGGTGGAGGTGTTCATCCCCGGCGCCGGCTGGATCGATTTCGACCCCACCAACGGCATCGTCGGCTCGCGCGACCTGATCCGGGTCGCCTCGGTGCGCGATCCGCTGCAGGCGGTACCGCTCGCGGGTACCTGGACCGGCTTCCCGGCCGACAGCCTAAGCATGACCGTGTCGGTGCATGTCGGTGCCGCCGAGGCGGCGGAGAGCGGGCAGACCGGGATCGTGCGGCTGCGCGGCCGGGAGCGGGCGGCAGTGCCGTCCGCCGCAACCCGCGCCGAGCCGCATCGTGCCGCCGTCGCGGGACACTGAAGCCACGAGGCCGGGACGGGATACCGGAGAGAGAGAGACGAGATGCTGATACGCGCCGGATACGACATCGCCTTCAACTCGCCCGCTCCGACGCCGCTGCTGCTGATGCTCAACCTGCATCCGAGCCGTCTCGACGACCTGCGGACGCCGCAGCAGATGCTGTTCGATCCGCCGGTTCCCGCCGCCGACTACACCGACGGCTTCGGCAATGTCTGCACCCGCGTCGTCGCACCGCCCGGGCTGCTGCGCGTCACCAACCAGTTCACCATCGCCGATTCCGGCGAGCCCGACCCGGTGGTGCCGGACGCGCCGCAGATCCCGGTGGAGGAGCTGCCGCCGGAGGTGCTGGTCTACCTGCTCGGCAGCCGCTACTGCGAGACGGACCGGCTGTCGGATACCGCCTGGTCGCTGTTCGGGCACATCCAGCCGGGTTGGGGCCGGGTGCAGGCGATCGTCGAGTACGTCCACGACCGTATCACCTTCGGCTACGAGTTCGCCCGCGCCACGCGCACCGCCCACGAGGCCTTCATGGAGCGCCAGGGCGTCTGCCGCGACTTCGCCCACCTCGCGGTCGCGCTGTGCCGCTGCATGAACATCCCGGCGCGCTACTGCACCGGCTACCTGGGCGACATCGGCGTGGCGCCGTCGGACGACCCGATGGATTTCTCCGCCTGGTTCGACGTCTATCTCGGCGGCACCTGGCACACCTTCGACGCGCGACACAACAAGCGCCGGATCGGCCGGCTGCTGATGGCGCGCGGACGCGACGCCACCGACGTCGCGATCTCGACCGCGTTCGGCAGCGCCTGGCTCGCCGGCTTCGAGGTGATCACCTACCAGCAGGACGCCTGAGACGGTCCGCTACCCGATCAGCTGACCGAGCCGCTTCGGCGCGTCCGCCTCGTCCCAGCGCACCGGACCCTGCACCCGGGAGACCTCGCGCCCGCTGCGGTCGATCACCAGGGTCGTCGGGATGCCGTCCAGACGCAGCGCCGTCATCGTCTCGCCGTGCGCGTCCAGCAGCACCGGCAGGCTGCGTATGCCGTGCCCGGCATAGAACGGCGTCACGGCGCCGGCGCCGCCACGATCGAGAGAGACCGGCAGCACGACGATGCGCTGCCCCGACAGCGCCCGCGACAGCGCGTCCAGCGACGGCATCTCGGAGACGCAGGGCACGCACCAGGTCGCCCAGAAGTTCAGCACCACCCCCTGGCCGGCATAGTCGGCCAGCGAGCGGACGCGGCCGTCGGCGGTGGTGAAGCGCAGTGCCGGCAGCGCCGCCGGCGGTCGTGCGTGCAGGGCGGCCAGCGGCTGCGGCTCCGGCCCGGCCGGGGCCTGCGTCTGGTCGGCAGCCTGCGGCTGGTCGACCGCCTCGTGATCGCTCGACCACAGGTATTTGCCTGCGACCGCGACGGCCAGTAGGGTCCCGCCCGCTGCCAGCAGGCTGCGGCGCGTGATCTGGTGCATGTGGGGCATGGCGATGTCTTTGGAAGAGGATCCCGGCCGCGGAAACCCGGCAGCACTCGACCTCCGCCAGGGTCAGGCCAACGCGCAATGGGGCGGCCGGTTCGCCGGCGGGCCGGCCGCGATCATGCGCGAGATCAACGCCTCGATCGGCTTCGACCGGGCGCTCTGGCGCCAAGACATACGCGGCTCGCTCGCCCATGCCGGGATGCTGGCCCATGTCGGCGTCATCACCGACCAGGATGCCCAGGCGATACGGGCCGGTCTCGAGCAGATCGCCGAGGAGATCGAGGCCGGCCGCTTCCCCTTCGACGCGGCCCTCGAGGACATCCACATGAACATCGAGGCGCGGCTCTCCGAGCGCATCGGCGACGCCGGGCGGCGGCTGCACACCGCGCGCAGCCGCAACGACCAGGTCGCGACCGACTTCCGGCTCTGGGTACGAGACGCGATCGACGGCCTCGACGCCCAGGTCGCCACCCTGATGCGCAGCCTCGCCGGGCGAGCGCTCGAGCATGCCGCCGACCCGATGCCGGGCTTCACCCACTTGCAGACCGCGCAGCCTGTGACCTTCGGCCATCACCTGCTGTCCTATGTCGAGATGCTGGGGCGCGACCGCGGCCGGCTCGCCGACGCGCGCCGACGGCTGAACCAGTGCCCGCTCGGCGCCGCCGCCCTCGCCGGCACCTCGTTCCCGATCGACCGGCGGATGACCGCGGCCGCACTCGGCTTCGACGGCCCCTGCGCGAACTCGCTGGATGCGGTCTCGGACCGCGACTTCGCGCTCGAGTATCTCGCGGCCCTCTCGATCCTGGCCATGCACCTGTCGCGCCTAGCCGAGGAAATCGTCATCTGGTGCTCGGCGCCGTTCGGCTTCATCCGCCTGTCCGACGCCTTCACCACCGGCTCGTCGATCATGCCGCAGAAGCGCAACCCCGACGCCGCCGAGCTGGTCCGGGCCAAGTCCGGCCGGATCATCGGCGCGCTCACCGGCCTGCTGATCGTCATGAAG
>CAXTOE010000248.1:0-4773 GCA_964245685.1 uncultured Acetobacteraceae bacterium
ATGTTCTCGGCGGGGCAGGATTCGACCCCGCAGGAGCGCAGGATATCGCCGTCCCTCCACCTGGAAGAATGCCCGAACCCCTCGGCTTCTTGCCTATTCCTGCCGCAGTCCTCATATCCCGATGCGGACACCAGGGATGCTCGCATGCAGGGAGGGCCGGAGATGTCGGATCCGCTGGTGCAGGCCGTCCTGCGCTACACCGACGCGCAGGCCGGCGAGAGCCCGTTCGCCACCGCGATCGATGGCCTCACCATCGTCCGGGCGCACCACGAGACGTCCTCGAACCACATCATCGTCAGGCCGGCGCTCTGCATCGTCGTCCAGGGCGCCAAGTGGACGACGTTCGGCGGGCAGCGGTTCGAGTACGGGGCGGGGCAGGCGCTGGTGGTGAGCGTCGAGATGCCGGCGGTCGGCAGGATCATCGAGGCGAGCCCCGAGGAGCCCTACCTGGGCGTCATCGTCGAGCTCGACCTCGCCGTGATGCGCGAGGTCGTGGAGGCGCTCGACGACCCGCCGACCACGCGCGGCGAACGGGCGCGCGGGGTGTTCGTGAGCGACTTCGACCGGTCGTTGGCGGACTGCATCGTGCGCACGGTGCGGCTGCTGGAGACGCCCCAGGCGATCCCGATGCTCTATCCCGCGATCATGCGCGAGATCTGCTACTGGCTGCTGACCGGCCCGCATGGCGGTGAAGTCGCCGGGATGATGCTGGCGAAGGGCCGCGCGCGGCGCTTGATCGGCGCGATCCACGTGTTGCGCGATCGCTTCGCCGAACCGATGCGGATCGATGAACTGGCCGCGGTCGCGCGGCTGAGCCCGTCGGCGTTCCACCGCCAGTTCAAGGCGCTGACCTCGATGACGCCGTTGCAGTATCAAAAGCAGCTTCGTCTGCTGGAAGCACGTCGGCTGATGGTGTCGAACCCGCTCAAGGTGGAAGCGGCGGCATTCCAGGTCGGCTACGAGAGCCCGTCGCAGTTCAGCCGCGAATATCTCCGGATGTTCGGCACGCCGCCCCGCCGCGACGTGTACTCCCTGAGGTCGGCCGCGGCCTGAGCTCGCCGCGTGCGGGCTCAGCCGATGCTGTTGGCCGCCTCGGCGGCCGTCTGCATGTTCGACGACATCTCGCTCGCCACCGTGCTCTGTTCCGCGACCGCCCTCGCCGTCGCGGTGACGTAATCCCGGACCTGATTGATCGCCTGCTTGATGCTCGCCAGTCCGCCGATGACGTCGTTCGAGATCCGTCGCAGGCCGTCGATCTCCCTGGAGATCGCGGTCGTCGCGGATCGCGCCCGTGCGGCCAGGGCGCCGGCGGCGACGCTCCATCATCGACCGTATCTGCTCGTTCTTCTTGCGCTGGATGACCTGCGCGGTGACGTCGGCCGCGAACATGATGACCTTGAACGGCCTGCCCCTGCCGTCCGGGATCGGGTTGTACGAAGCCTGGATCCAGACCTCGCGGCCTGCCTTGCCGATGCGCTTGTTAACAGCTGCCGCCCGTCGCGAGGTCGACGCGGTTCGCGTCGCGATCGGGCGTGAATATCAAGCCTGCGGATGGCTCGGTGGACTAGGCGGCCTCGATCGTGCTCGGGCGCCGCGACGAACCCGACGGCGGCAGCAGCACCGCCTCTTCGGCGCGCGTCAGCACCAGCAGCAGCGCCTCGCGCAGCTCGGCGAGCTTGCGCTCGTTGCTGACCTTGAGCCCGAAGATGTCCTTGACGTAGAACACGTCGACCGCGCGCACGCCGTAGGTGGTGATGTGCGCCGAGGCGATCTGCATGCCCTGGCCGCTGATCGCGTCGGTGACGTCGTGCAGCAGGCCGGGACGGTCGCGGCCGTTGACCTCGATCACGGTGTGGCTGTTCGAGGCGCGGTTGTCGACCACCACGCGCGGCGGCACGTGGATCGCGCGCATCCGCCGCCCCATCACCGCCCGCGACACGCGGGCGATCTCGGCCGCCATGTCGAGCCGTCCGGCCAGCGCCTGCTCGACCAGGCCCGACAGCCGCGCCAGCCGGTGCGGCGCATCGAAGATGCCGTCGGCTGCGTCCTGGATCCAGAACGTGTCGAGCGCCATGCCGTTGGTCATGGTGTGGATGCGTGCATCGACGATCGAGGCGCCGGCCACCGCGAGCGCGCCGGCGATGGCGGAGAACAGCCCGGCATGGTCGTTGGTATAGACGGTGACCTCGGTGACGGCGCGCGCCGGCAGCGGCTGCGTCTCCACCGTCAGCGGTGCGGCGCGCAGCTCGGAGTCGCGTATCATGCGGGCGTGGCGCAGGTGGGTCTCGCTGTCGAACGACAGCCAGTAGCCGGCGTAGCCAAGCCCCAGGAAGCGCTCGATCTCGCGCTCGGAGAAGCTCTCCTCCTCCAGCAGCCCGCGCGCCTCCTGCTTGGCGCGCGAAACCCGTATGTCGCGCTCGGTGGTCGACAGGCCGCCCGCCAGCACCTCGGCGACGCGGGTGTAGAGCTCGCGCAGCAGCGCCGCCTTCCAGGCGTTCCAGACCTTGGAGCTCACCGCGCGCATGTCGACGATGGTGAGCAGCAGCAGCAGCTTCAGCCGCTCCGGCGACTGGATGGTGTCGGCGACGTCGAGGATGGTCTTGGGGTCGTCGATGTCGCGTCGGAACGCGGTCTGGCTGAGCAGCAGGTGATGCAGCACCAGCCAGGAGACGGTCTCGGTCTCCTCGGCCGACAGGCCGAGCATCGGGCAGACCTCCAGCGCGATCTCTGAGCCGAGCTCGGAATGGTCGCCGCCGCGCCCCTTGGCGACGTCGTGCAGCAGCGTCGCCACGTACAGCGCACGACGCGACTGCAGGTCCTGGGCCAGTCCGTTCGCCACCGGCGCCTCCTCGGCGAGCGCGCCCGCCTCCAGGGTGCCCAGGATGCGCACCGCCTCGATGGTGTGCTCGTCGACGGTGAAGACGTGGTAGGTGTCGAACTGCATTTGGCCGACGATGCGCGACCAGGGCGGGATCAGCCGGCCGAGCAGGCCGGTCTCGTTCAGGATGTGCAGCCAGCGCGCGCCTGCTTCACGCGCCCCGGCTTCGCGGGTTTGCGGCGCCTCGCGATGAAGCGGCCGCTCGCCGCAGATCAGCTCGAGCAGGATCGCGTTCGCCTCCGCATTGCCGCGCAGCGAGGCGGCGCGCCGCTCGCAGCGTATCAGCTCGTGCATGGCGAGCGGGTGGATCGGCCGGTTGCGGGCGCGGGCGAAGGCGAGCAGGCGCATCATCCGGATCGGCTCGCGATCGAAATCGATGCCGGGCGCCTGCAGGATCTGGCCGTCCGACAGCATGAAGCCGGCGGCGCGCATCGCCTCGTCGGTCTCCGCCGAGTGTGCCGGCGGCCCCAGCGCCTGGCGCAGCACCGCGGGCTCCAGCACGTGGGTCAGGCGCATCACCTCGCGCGCGGTCAGGAAGTAGTGCCGCATGAAGCGCTCGACGCCGACCTGACGGCCGTGCCGGGTGTAGCCCATTCGCGCGCCGACCACCGGCTGCATGTCGAAGGTCAGCCGCTCCTCGGCGCGGCCGGCGACGTAGTGCAGGTGGAACCGCACCGTCCACAGGAAGTCCCAGGAGCGGCGCGCGCGCTTGGCCTCCTGCTCGGTCAGCAGGCCCCCGTTGGGCGCGCTCGGCCCGACCAGGTCGCGCGCCTCGCCGCGCCCGAAGGCGTAGCGGCACAGCCAGTACAGCGTCTGCATGTCGCGCAGCCCGCCGCGGCCCTCCTTGATGTTCGGCTCGACCAGGAACGGGCTCTCGCCGTAGCGCTGGTGGCGCAACGAGCGCTCCTGCTGCTTGGCGGCGATGAAGCCCGCCGCACCCGCCGCCATGCAGGCGACGATGGTGCGCGCCTCGAACATCGCGAACAGCCCCTCGTCGCCGACGATGCGTCGCGCGTCGAGCAGGGTGGTGCGTATCGTGGTGTCGCTCGCCGCCTCCTCGAGGCACTGCGACACCGACCGCGTCGCGTGCCCGACCTTCAGGCCGAGATCCCACAGGAAATAGAGGATGAACTCGATCACCGCCAGGATCTCGGGCTGCGACTCGTCCTCGGTCAGGAACAGCAGGTCGATGTCGCTGAACGGCGCCAGCAGGCCGCGTCCGTAGCCGCCGGTCGCGGCGATGGCCAGCTTCTGCCCGAACGCGGCGCCGCCGAGGCCGCCCGGAATGCCGCCCGGACCGGCCACCGCGACGCCGGGATGGGCCTTATGCAGCGTATGGTCGTGCAGGGTCGCGATCAGCCCGTCGATCAGCGCCGCCAGCCGGTGCGCCGCCTGCGCGCCGGACAGCTCGTGCCGCTCGAACGCCTCGCGCACGGTCTGCTGGATGCGCGCGAGATGGCGTCGGCATAGCCCGACCGCGACCTCGCGCGGCACCGGCAGCGCGGCATCGGCGGGCGTGGCCAGCGAGGCCGCCAGCTGGCGGGTCGCCGCCTGGATATCCTGCGCTCGGAGATGCTGGTCCTGGAATGCCTGACCGTACGCGGGGGGAGAGGAGGAATTCGGCATTTCCAGCTACCCTAGCGCGTTACCGCCTTCCGCGACAGGAAGATCATGCGGTGCGGAATCCGTGCCGTCCAGGCGCGCGCGCATCCGGTACAGCAGCTCCAGCGCCTCGCGCGGCGACAGCCGGTCGAGCTCCAGCGCGCCGAGCATGCTCGCCAGCAGCGTCCCCGGCATCGTCGCCGACGTCGTTGCCGAGCCGGCGTCGGCACCGGAGGCCGACGTGGGCGGCTCCGTCGCACCCGGCTCTCCGTCGCGGCCGCACACCATGCGGG
>CAXTOE010000249.1:0-280 GCA_964245685.1 uncultured Acetobacteraceae bacterium
GAGTTCTACCTGACCGACGTGGTGTCGCTGGCGGCGGTGCAGGGTGCGGTGGTGCGCGCGGTCGAGGCGCCCGAGGCGGAGCTGCGCGGGATCAACTCGCGCGCCGAGCTGGCCGAGGCCGAGGCCGAGATGCAGCGCCGGCTGCGCGCGGCGGCGATGGAGGCGGGCGCCACCCTGGTCGCACCCGAGACGGTGTTCCTGTGCGCCGACACGGTGCTGGAGCCGGACGTGGTGGTGCACCCGCACGTGGTGTTCGGCCCCGGGGTGCATGTCGGCGCGC
>CAXTOE010000249.1:296-4769 GCA_964245685.1 uncultured Acetobacteraceae bacterium
ATACGCGCCTTCAGCCACCTCGAAGGCTGCGTCGTCGACGAGGCGGCGCTGATCGGGCCCTACGCGCGGCTGCGCCCCGGCACCCGGGTCGGCGCGGCGGCGCATGTCGGCAACTTCGTCGAGCTGAAGGCCGCCGAGCTCGGTGCGGGGGCCAAGGCGAACCACCTAAGCTACCTGGGGGACGCCACCATCGGCGCGCGCAGCAACATCGGTGCCGGCACCATCACCTGCAACTATGATGGGGTGTCGAAGCACCGCACGGTGATCGGCTCAGACGTCTTCGTGGGCTCGCACGCGATCCTGGTGGCGCCGGTGACGCTCGGGGAAGGCGCCCTGGTCGCCGCCGGCAGCGTGATCACGCAATCCGTGCCCGACGACGCGATGGCGCTGGGGCGGGCTCGACAGGTGAACAAGCCGGGGCTAGCGGCGTCGTTTCGCGCGCGGCTGCGGGCGAGACTGGCGGCACGGCGGGAAGGGGAGCGCGGCTGATGTGCGGGATCGTGGGCGTGATCGGCGCCGCACCGGCGGCACCCGTGCTGTACGAGGCGCTGCGGCGGCTGGAATATCGCGGCTACGACTCCGCCGGCATCGCCACCCTGGTCAACGGCCATATCGATCGGCGTCGCGCCGAGGGCAAGCTCGGCCATCTCGGCGTGACGCTGGAACGGCGTCCGCTCGGCGGCACCACCGGCATCGGCCACACGCGCTGGGCCACGCACGGGGCGCCGACCGAGGGCAACGCGCACCCGCATGGCACCGCTCTGGTCTCCATCGTGCACAACGGCATCATAGAGAACCATGCCGAGCTGCGCGCCGAGCTCGAGCGCGACGGCCAGGTATTCAGCACCGAGACCGACAGCGAGACCGTGGCGCAGATGGTCGACCGCAACCTCCGGCGCGGCCTGTCGCCGCGCGAGGCGGCGCATGCCTGCCTGACCCGGCTGCAGGGGGCGTACGCGATCGCGATGATCTTCGCCGGCCACAGCGAGCTGATGATCGGTGCTCGTCACGGCGCGCCGCTGGCGGTGGGATTCGGCGACAACGAGATGTTCCTGGGCTCGGACAGCCTCGCCCTGTCGCCGCTGACCCGACGCATCGCCTACCTGCGCGACGGCGACTGGTGCGTCGTCACCCGTGACGACGCCGAGATGTTCGACATCGAGGGCCGTCCGGTCGCCTACGAGATCAGGCAGACGGCGCTGATCGCGGGCTCGATCGGCAAGGACGGCTACCGGCACTACATGGAGAAGGAGCTGCACGAGCACCCGCTGGTGATCGGGCAGACCCTGCTGCACATGATCGACCCGACGACCCGCCGGGTGGTGATGCCGGCGCTGCCGTTCGACCTCGCTTCGCTGCCGCGTGTGACCATCACCGCCTGCGGCTCGGCATTCTATGCCGGGCTGCTGGGGCGGCACTGGCTGGAGAGCGAGGCCCGGCTGCCGACCGACGCCGACGTCGCCAGCGAGCTGCGCTACCGGGATGCGCCGCTCACCGCCGGCGGCCTGGCGCTGATGATCAGCCAGTCGGGCGAGACCGCGGACACGCTGGCGGCGATGCGCGCGCTGCGCGCCGGCGGCCAGTACGTGATGTCGGTGCTGAACGTGCCGGAGAGCACGATGGCGCGCGAGAGCGACGTGGTGCTCGATACCGTGGCCGGCCCGGAGATCTGTGTGGCCAGCACCAAGGCGTTCACCGCACAGCTCTCGGTGCTGGCCTGCGTCGCGATCGCCGTGGGCCGCACGCGCGGCTGCCTGTCGGAGGCGCGTGAGGTGGCGCTGGTCGAGGCGCTGCTCGACCTGCCGGGCAAGGCGGCGGAGCTGTTCGCGCTCACTGCGGACGTGCAGCGCGTCGCCGCCATCGTCGCCGAGGCGCGCGACGTGCTGTATCTCGGCCGCGGCGCCTACTTCCCGGTGGCGCTGGAGGGCGCGCTCAAGCTCAAGGAGATCTCCTACATCCACGCCGAGGCGTATGCCGCCGGCGAGATGAAGCATGGCCCGATCGCGCTGATCGACCGTACCGTGCCGGTGGTGGCGATCGCGCCGAGCGGCAGGCTGTTCGACAAGACGGCCTCGAACCTGCAGGAGGCGCACGCCCGCGGCGGCCGGCTGATGGTGTTCACCGACGCCGCGGGTGCTGCGAAGCTGCACGGCATCGCCGAGGAGGTGGTGGTGCTGCCGCAGGTGGACGATTTCGTCGCCCCGATCCTGCACAGCATCGCGGTGCAGATGCTGGCCTACGAGGTGGCGCTGCTGAAGGGCACCGACGTCGACCAGCCGCGCAACCTAGCGAAGTCGGTGACGGTCGAGTAGCGGAGCCTTCGAGAGCGATAATCCAGAAGATGGGGTTTGGGGCCGATGGCCCAACGGTCGAGGGCAGCGCCCTCGGCTTCTTCGCCTGCCGGACACGGTCTCACGAGCGGTTGCGACGCCACAGCTCCTCGCTCAGCAGGCCGGCGAAGGCGAGCCAGCCGATCAGCGGCATGGCCGCGAGGCCGGCGACGCGGTCGACGCGGCCGGCGGTCGCGGCGGCGGCGCGTGCCGTGGCCAGCATGCCGGCGACGACCACGGTGCTGGCACCGAGCTCCTTGCGCCTGAAGAACACCCACGGGTAGCCCGCGATGCCGGCGAGGTTGAGCGACCAGAACAGCAGCGCGCTCGAGCGCTCGCGGCTCGGAGGTGCCGCGAGCAGCCTCGATCCAGAGACGACCAGCAGCAGGTCGAGCGTCGTCCAGGCGCCGCCGATCACCGGACCGGGCGGGGTGAAGCCAGGCTTGTCGAGGCGCGCGTACCAGATCGCCTCGCGCGGGTGCTGCGGGCCCGCGCGCTGTCCGACCAGCGCCGCGGCCGCCACCGCGCCGATCGACAGGAAGGTGGCTGTGCTCTTGTTCATGATCCCGGGTCCCCGTAACAGACTTCCTGCGCAACGCGCCGCCGCGGCCGCGGTCGCCATCCGCATCGGCGATTGCCTGCGGCTCGATCAGGAGAGGGCCAGTTCAGGTGGCTGCTGCCGCGGAAGAGCCGGATCAGGAAGGCCCGGCTCGCCCCGGGCCGGCGCGCGTGGTGCCGCGCCTGGCGTGGCACGAGGGCGGCTTCAGCGAGGGCGCCCGCGTCGTCGCCGAGGAGGTGCCGGTCGCCTTCTCCTATAACCGTCTGGCGCACGCCGTGATGATGGCGACACCCGACGACCTGGAGGACTTCGCGCGCGGCTTCAGCCTCAACGAGCACATCGTGTCGCACCACTCCGAGATCGAGGAGATCGAGATCGTGATGCCGCCGCATGCGTCCGACACGCAGCCTGCGGGCATCGAGCTGCGCATGTGGGTGGACGAGGCGCGGCTGGGGATGCTGGAGACGCGTCGGCGCCAGCTGGCCGGGCCCACCGGATGCGGCCTGTGCGGGCTGGAGAGCCTGCAGGAGGCACTCGGCCGTCCCGGTGCGCCGGTGCCGGCGGGCTTGGTGCTGGAGGCCGGCACGGTGATGGCGGCGATGGCGTCGATGCGCCCGGCGCAGAGCCTGAACCGGCGCACCAGGGCCGTGCACGCGGCCGGCTTCTTCCGTCCCGGGCACGGGCTGGTGGCGCTGCGCGAGGATGTCGGCCGGCACAACGCGCTCGACAAGCTGGCCGGGGCACTCGCCCTCGCCGACGAGGACGCGGCATCCGGCATCCTGGTGCTGACCAGCCGGATCTCGGTCGAGCTGGTGCAGAAGGCGCAGCGCATGGGAGTCGCGACGATGGCCGCGATGTCGGCGCCGACCTCGCTGGCGATCGGCACCGCCGAGCGGGCCGGCATCACCCTGATCGCGGTGGCGCGGGAGGACGGCTTCGAGCTCTGCACCCATCCGCATCGCATCCGCGAGGCGGCCGGGATGCGGCGGTGAGCGTGCCCCGCATCCTCGTGCGCGGCGCCGGGGTCACCGGGTTGGTGACCGCGTTGCTGCTCGCGGAGCGCGGTGCTGCGGTGACGCTGCTCGAGCGGGCCGAGCGCATCGGCGCCGGTGCCTCGTGGAAGGCGGGCGGCATGCTCGCACCCTGGTGCGAGGCGGAGACGGCGCCGCGGGAGATCCTGGATCACGCCGAGGAGACGATCGACTGGTGGCTGTCGCACGCTCCCGACGCGGTGCGGCGCGGCAGCCTGGTGCTGGCGCCGGCGCGCGACGCGGGCGAGCTGGACCTCTATGCCAGACGCACCACCGGGCACGGGTGGCTGGACCGCGACGGCGTCGAGGCACTGGAGCCCGACCTCGCGGGGCGCTTCGGCCGCGCGCTGTTCTTCGGCCGCGAGGCGCATCTCGATCCGCGTCTGGCGCTGCCGGCGCTGGCCCTGCGGCTGGCCGAGCTCGGCGGTCGGGTGCTGCTCGGCACCGAGCGGGCGGAGGGCGGCTTCGAGCGGATCGTCGACTGCCGCGGGTTCGCCGCCGGCCCCGCCCTCGCGGGCCTGCGCGGCGTGCGCGGCGAGGTGCTGCTGCTGCG
>CAXTOE010000250.1:0-2886 GCA_964245685.1 uncultured Acetobacteraceae bacterium
TGGCCCGGTGCGCAGCCGAGCGAGAACAGCACCGCCAGGGGCGCTGCCGCCATCAGCCCGTCCAGCCGGTCCAGCAGGCCGCCATGGCCGGGGATCAGCCGTCCGGAATCCTTCACCCCGCAGCGCCGCTTCAGCACGCTCTCGGCAAGGTCGCCGGCCTGCGCCGCGACCCCGAGCAGGGCGCCGAACAGCACGCCGCGCAGCAGCCGCTCCACCCATCCCATGCCCCAGTCCTGCGCGTCGGCGAGCGGCACCAGCGTCGCCACCGCGGCTCCGGCGAGCATCGCGCCGAGCAGGCCACCCGCCGCGCCCGACCAGGTCTTGCCCGGCGAGACGCGCGGCGCCAGCCTGGCCCCGCCGACGGCGCGGCCCACCAGGTAGGCCAGGCTGTCGCTGGCCCACACCGCCAGCACGACGAACAGCAGCGAGGCGGAGCCGGTCCCGGTCATGCCGCGCAGCCAGACCAGGGCGAAGCCGCTCAGCCCGATCAGCACCACCGCACCGCCGCGCGCCGGGCCGAGCAGGAAGCCGCCCAGCAGCACACGCAGGCCGGTCAGCCAGTCGAAGCCGACCGCGGCCAGCAGCGACAGGCCGGGCCAGACCAGCAGCATCAGGCGCAGCACCGAGCCGGACGGCGCCCGCGCCAGCCCCGCCGCCTCCAGCCCGATCCCGAGCATCGCCAGCAGCACCAGGCCGGTGAACAGCCAGCCGCCGTTGAACAGCCCGCCCAGGCCCAGCGGCGCCAGCAGCCCCGCCGAGATCAGCCGGATCCGCAGGTCGCGCCAGGCTGGCGCGGAGAGTTCGGCGGAACGGAGGTCGCGGGAGATGCCAGCCTCAGCCAGGGCGCGCACCGAAGCGGCGGTCGCGACGGGCATAGCGGTCCAGCGCATCGGCGAAGTGGGTCGGTCCGAAGTCGGGCCACAGCACGTCCAGGAACACCAGCTCGGCGTAGGCCGCCTGCCAGAGCAGGAAGTTCGACAGCCGGAACTCGCCGCTGGTGCGCACCATCAGGTCGGGATCGGGGATGCCGTCGGTGCTGAGGAAGCGGGCGAACCCGGCCTCGTCGGTGAGGTCGGGGTCCACCAGCCCGGCCCGTACCGCACGGGCCAGCCGCAGCGAGGCATGCAGGATGTCGGAACGGCCGCCATACGACAGCGCCACCATCAGGTTGAGCCGGGTGTTGCCCGCGGTGAGCCGCTCGGCGCGCTCGAACTCGTTGCGCATGTCGCCGTCGAAGCGCTCGCGCTCGCCGATCACGCGCAGCCGCACGCCCTCGCGATGCAGCTCGGCCAGCTCGTGACGCAGGTAGTGCCGCAGCAGACCGGTGAGGTCGGTGACCTCGTCGGCCGGCCGGCGCCAGTTCTCCGACGAGAACGCGTACAGCGTCAGCCACTCGACCCCGCTCTGGATCGCCGCCTGGATGCAGCGCCGCACCGCCTGGGCGCCGGCGCGATGACCGGCCAGGCGAGGCAGCCGACGTGCCGCCGCCCAGCGGCCGTTGCCGTCCATGATCACGGCGACGTGACGCGGGAGTCCCTGCGTGTGCCGCTCCGGCGGACGACGCTTCGGCTGAGCGCCGTCCCGCGACGGATCCTCGCCGGTGGGCAGGCTGTCCAGTCGCTCGACCTCGATGGGTTCGCTGTTGTCCAACGCCTCAGACCTGTTTGATTTCTCGTTCCTTGTCCGCAAAGTTATCATCAATACGCTTGACGTAGGAGTCCGTAAGCTTCTGCACCTCGGCGGACCAGTCGACGACATCGTCCTCGCTGATCTCGCCCTTCTTCTCGAACCCCTTGATCTGGTCCATGCCGTCGCGCCGCACCCCGCGCACCGAGATCTTCGCGTTCTCGGCGTAGCGGCCGGCAGCGCGTGCCAGCTCGACGCGTCGCTCGGCGGTGAGCTGCGGGATCGGCACCCGTACCACCTGCCCGTCGGCGGACGGGTTCAAGCCGAGCCCGGAGTCGCGGATCGCGCGCTCGACCGCACTGGTCAGCGAGCGGTCCCAGACCTGCACGGTGATCACCCGGCTCTCCGGCACCGCGATGGTGCCGACCTGGGTGATCGGCACCTCGCCGCCATAGGCCTCGACCCGCACCGGCTCGAGCAGGGCGGGACTGGCGCGGCCGGAGCGCAGCCCGGTGAAGTCGCGCCGCAGCGTCTCCAGCGCGCCGTCCATGCGCCGGGTCAGGTCTTCCTTCAGGGTCGTCAAGTCTGCGGCCAAGGCCTACCTCCTCCGGTTCCGGCCGCGCGCACGACCGCCGCCGCGCTCGCCGCACCCTCGCGCCACGCGTCGCCGCTCCACTTGTCCCGCGTTCATTGTCGCTCGACAATGCGCGTGAACGGCCCCTGCCCGCGCATCACCTGGGCGAAGGCGCCCGGAGCGTGGATGTTGAACACGATGATCGGCAGCTTGTTCTCGCGTGCCAAGCTGATCGCCGAAGCGTCCATGACGTTCAGGTCCTGCGACAGCACGTCGAGATAAGACAGCTCCTCGTAGCGGATCGCATCGGGCTGCAGGCGCGGGTCCGCCGAGTACACCCCGTCGACCTGGGTGCCCTTGAACAGCGCGTCGCACTCCATCTCGGCGGCGCGCAGCGCGGCCGCGGTGTCGGTGGTGAAGAACGGATTGCCGGTGCCGGCGGCGAAGATCACCAGGCGGCGCTTCTCCATGTGCCGCATCGCCCGCCTGCGTATGTAGGGCTCGGCGATGCTCGACATCTGGATCGCCGACATCACCCGCGTCGGCACGCCGATGCGCTCCAGCGTGCTCTGCATCGACAGCGCGTTGATCACGGTGGCCAGCATGCCGGCATAGTCGCCCTGGGCGCGGTCCATGCCGCGCGCGGCCGCCGCGATGCCGCGGAAGATGTTGCCGCCGCCGATCAC
>CAXTOE010000250.1:2896-4731 GCA_964245685.1 uncultured Acetobacteraceae bacterium
CGATCACCAGGCAGACCTCGGCACCCGCCTCGAACACGTCGCGCACGTCGGCGGCAATCGCGCTCAGCGTCTGCGGATCGAGCCCGTAGCTGCCGGAGCCCATCAGCGCCTCGCCGGAGACCTTGAGCAGCACGCGCTTGTAGAGGTTCTCTGCCATGCGCCCGGCCTTCCCGCTCTGCCGCGGCCTGTCATAATCCGCGCGTCCGAGCCGGACAAGGGCGACCGGGAGCATGCGGAAGAAGCGCAGGCAAGGGCTTCGCCCTTGACCCACTGGGGCCGGAGGCCCCAGACCCCGAAAGGGCAAAACGTCTTGCCTTGCTTCGCCTCGCTAGGAGGGCTCGTCGAGTCCGATCGCGCGCAGACGCGCCCGCTCCTCGTCCCAGCCGGCGCGCTCCTTGACGTTGAGGAACAGGTGGCAGGGCCGCTCCAGCAGGGCGGCGAGCCCGTGCCTTGCCCGCTCGCCGATCATCTTGATGCGCGCGCCCTTGTCGCCGATCAGGATCCCCTTGTGGCCGGCGCGCGACACGTAGATCGTGGCCTCGATCCGCACCGAGCCGTCCGGCTGCTCGCGGAAGCTCTCGGTCTCCACCGTGGCGGCGTACGGTACCTCCTCGTGCGTCTGCAGGAAGATCTGCTCGCGCACCATCTCGGCCGCCAGCAGCCGGTCCGGCAGGTCGGTGAGGTCGTCCTCGGGATAGAGGTAGGGACCCTGGGGCACGGCCGCCGCCAGCCCGTCCAGCAGTTCGTCCAGGCCCTCGCCGGAGCGGGCGGTGACCAGCAGCGTGCGCTCCGCCGCCAGCAGCTCGGTCAGTGCCGCGGTCAGCGGCAGCAGACGCGGGCGCGGCACCAGGTCGGTCTTGTTCAGCACCAGCCACAGCCGGCGGGCGCCTGCGGCCTGCTCGCCGAGCTTCGCGGCGATGTCGCGCACGCTCTCCGTCAGGCCGGCGCGGGCATCGACCAGCACCAGGGTGAGGTCGGCATCGTCCGAGCCGGTCCAGGCGGCGGCGACCATCGCGCGGTCCAGCTTGCGCTTCGGCCGGAAGACGCCGGGGGTATCGACGAGCAGGATCTGCGCGCGCGCCGCCGGCGTGCCCGACCCCGGCCTGACGTCGTGCATCAGGATGCCGATGACGCGAAAGCGGGTGGTCTGCGCCTTGGGGCTGACGATCGACAGCTTGGCGCCGGCGAGCCGGTTCAGCAGCGTCGACTTGCCGGCGTTCGGCGCACCGACGATGGCGACGAAGCCGCAGCGTGTCACATCCGGGGGCGTGCCGGTCACAGCAGCTGCCGAAGCAGCGACGCGGCGGCGGCGCTCTCGGCCGCGCGCTTGCTCCCGGCGGCGCCGGTGCCGGTCCTGCCGGAAGCCTCCACCCGGATGACGAAGCGCGGCGCGTGCGACGGTCCCTCGGCGGATTCCACCGCGTAGGCCGGCAGCGGCATGCCGCGACCGAGCAGCCATTCCTGCAGCGCCGTCTTGGGATCCTTCGGCGGCAGCGCCTGGCCGACCATCGCCTCGTGCCAGGCGGCGCGGACGAAGCGCCGTGCCGCCTCCAGCCCGCCATCCAGATAGGCTGCCCCCAGCACCGCCTCGATCGCGTCGGCCAGCACGTTGGCGGCCTGCCGTATGCCGGCACGCGCCTCGTGCGCCGCCACGTCCAGAGCGGCCGCCAAGCCGACCTGCTCGGCGATGCGGGCCAGCACCGGGCGCGAGACCAGGTAGGCGTGACGCGGGCCGAGTTCGCCCTCCTGCTCGTCGGGGAAGCGCTCGATCAGCCACTCCGCCATCAGCAGTCCGAGCACGCGGTCGCCGATGAACTCGAGCCGCTCGTTGGAGC
>CAXTOE010000251.1:0-319 GCA_964245685.1 uncultured Acetobacteraceae bacterium
CTGCAGGATGGTCGATACGGTGCCGCAGCGATAGATGTCGTCGGCGGAAGGATCGTCCTGCGAGGCGTTCTTCTGCGCCACCAGCAGGATCTGCTTGTCGTCCTTGGTCACCGCCTCCAGCGCCCGCACCGACTTCTCGCGGCCGACGAACAGCGGCACGATCATGTGCGGGAACACCACGATGTCGCGCAGCGGCAGCACCGCCAGCGTCTCCTCCGCGCGTGCCACCCTGCGGCCGCCGGCACCCTGCGGCTTGGACGTCTCTGCCGTCGTCGCCTCGGCGGTCGCCGCCTTGTCGGCGTCGAGCTCGGCACTGGCC
>CAXTOE010000251.1:396-4475 GCA_964245685.1 uncultured Acetobacteraceae bacterium
GGGGCGCGCCCCACTTTCACCGGGGGCTCGGGCGGGGGACTGCTCGGTGTGATATCGTCAGGCCGACGCCGCGCGACAAGGCGGCGCGGCCGCGGTGGCGTCCGCCTCAGGCGGACTGCTCGGCCGGGCGCTCCTTGCCGTACACGAACACCGGATCGGCCCGTGACTCCGCCACCTCGCGGTTGATCACCACCTCGTCGACATGCTCGAGCCCGGGCAGGTCGAACATGGTCGAGAGCAGGATGCTCTCCATGATCGAGCGCAACCCGCGCGCGCCGGTGCGTCGCGCGATCGCCCGCAGCGCGACCTGCTTCAGCGCCTCCTCGGTGAAGGAGAGCTTGACCCCCTCCATCTGGAACAACCGGGCGTACTGCTTGACCAGCGCGTTCTTCGGCTTGGTCAGGATCTCGATCAGCGCCGCCTCGTCTAGGTCCTCCAGCGTCGCCACCACCGGCAGACGGCCGATGAACTCCGGGATCAGGCCGAACTTGAGCAGGTCCTCCGGCTCGACCTCCTTGAGGATGTGGCCCATGCGGCGCTCGTCCGGCGCCTGCACCATGGCGCCGAAGCCGACCCCGGACCCCTTGCCGCGCGCGCCGATGATCTTCTCGAGACCCGCGAAGGCGCCGCCGCAGATGAACAGGATGTTGGTGGTGTCGACCTGCAGGAACTCCTGCTGCGGATGCTTGCGCCCGCCCTGCGGCGGCACCGAGGCGACGGTGCCCTCCATGATCTTGAGCAGGGCCTGCTGCACCCCCTCGCCGGACACGTCGCGGGTGATCGAGGGGTTGTCCGACTTGCGGCTGATCTTGTCGACCTCGTCGATGTAGACGATGCCGCGCTGCGCCCGCTCGACGTTGTAGTCGGCCGACTGCAGCAGCTTGAGGATGATGTTCTCGACGTCCTCGCCGACGTAGCCCGCCTCGGTCAGGGTGGTGGCGTCGGCCATGGTGAACGGCACGTCGAGGATGCGGGCAAGCGTCTGGGCCAGCAGCGTCTTGCCCGAGCCGGTCGGGCCGATCAGCATGATGTTGGACTTGGCGATCTCGACGTCGTTGTTCTTCGCCCCGTGTGCCAGCCGCTTGTAGTGGTTGTGGACCGCGACCGAGAGCACCTTCTTGGCGTGGAACTGGCCGATCACGTAGTCGTCGAGGACCTTGCAGATCTCCTTAGGCGTCGGCACCCCGTCCCGCGACTTCACCAGGTGCGTCTTGTGCTCCTCGCGGATGATGTCCATGCAGAGTTCGACGCACTCGTCGCAGATGAACACGGTCGGCCCGGCGATGAGCTTGCGCACCTCGTGCTGCGACTTCCCGCAGAACGAGCAGTACAGGGTGTTCTTGGAGTCGCTGGACTTGCTCATGGGCTCTCCTACCCCGCTGGGTTGCAAGAGCCACCCCCGGACAAGCTTGTGACATTAGACCCGTCCCGAAAGCCGCATCAAGGGTGTCGCGCACCCGACACGGCGCAGGGACCGGATTGAGGCGGCCGGAGCCTGCCGCGGCTCAGCTCTTGGCGGCGTCCTCGGTCGACGGCACCGGACGGTTCTGCAGCACCTCGTCGACGATGCCGAACGCCTGCGCCTCGACCGCCGAGAGGTAGGTGTCGCGCTCCAGCTTCTGCTCGATCGCCTCCAGCGTCTGGCCGGTATGCTCCTTGTAGATCTCGTTGAGCCGCTGGCGCAGGTAGAGGATCTCTTTCGCCTGGATCTCGATGTCGCTCGCCTGGCCCTGCGCGCCGCCCGAAGGCTGGTGCACCATGACCCGCGCGTTCGGCAGCGCCAGACGCTTGCCCGGCGCCCCGGCCGCCAGCAGCAGCGAGCCCATCGAAGCCGCCTGGCCGATGCAGACCGTATTCACCGGGCTGCGTATGTACTGCATGGTGTCGTAGATCGCGAGGCCGGCCGAGACCACGCCGCCCGGGCTGTTGATGTAGAACGAGATGTCCTTGCTCGGGTTCACGCTCTCCAGGTGCAGCAGCTGGGCGCAGATCAGCGACGCCACCCCGTCATAGACCGGCCCGGTGAGGAAGATGATCCGGTCCTGCAGCAACCTGGAGTAGATGTCGAACGCCCGCTCGCCGCGTGAGGTCTGCTCGACCACCATCGGCACGAGGGCGTTGCTGTAGATCTCCATGGGATCGCGATCCCTCATCTGAACTCTCCCGCTCCGATTGACACAAGATAGGCCGAAGCGGCGCCGTTGAAAGCCCTCCCCGCGACGCCGGGTCCGCGGGGCCGGCCGAGCGGGCGCCGCGAGGCTCAGGGCAGCTCCGCCGCCGGCGCCTCGGCGAGCTCTTCGGGCGTGACCGTCCGCTCCGCGACGTTCGCCTGATCGAGCACGTAGTCGACCACCTTGTTCTCGAAGATCGGACCGCGCAGGGTCTCCGCCGCCTGCGGGTTCTTGCGGAAGAAGTCGAGCACCATCTGCTCCTGGCCGGGATAGCGCCCGGCCTCGGCGCGCATCGCGCGTCCGAGCTCCTCCTGCGTCACCTGGATGCCGGCCGCTCGGCCGATCTCGGCCAGCAGCAGTCCCAGCCGCACCCGCCGCTCGGCGATGCGCCGGTAGTCGGCACGCAGCGTCTCCTCGTCCTTGCCCTGGTCCTCGTCGTCCTGGCGGCCCTCCTTGCGGTCGGCCTCGACGCGCTGCCAGATCGAGGCGAACTCGCTCTCGACCATGCCCTCGGGTGCCGCGAAGTCGGCGCGCTCGGCCAGCGCGTCGAGCAGCTCGCGCTTGATGCGCATCCGCGACAGCTGCTCGTACTCCTGCGCCACCTGCTTGCCGAGCACCTCGCGCACCTGCTCCAGCCCCTCGAAGCCGAGCGCCTTGGCGAGGTCGTCGTCGATCGCCGGATCCACCCCGCGCTTCAGCGCCTTCGCCGTCACCTCGAAGCTCGCCGCCTTGCCGGCCAGCTCGGCGGCCTGATACTGCTCGGGAAAGGTCACCTCGATGACGCGCTGCTCGCCGGGGGCCAGACCCTCCAGCTGCTCGGCGAAGCCGGGGATGAAGCCGCTGCCGCCGAGCTCGACGTTGACGTCTGATCCGGTGCCGCCGTCGAAGGCCACCCCGTCGATCTTGCCGACGAAGTCCACGCTCAGCGTGTCGCCGGCGGCGGCACCGCGCTGCTCGTCGATGGTCTCGAAGCTGCGCTGCCGCTTGGCGATGTCGGCGAGCGCGCGGTCGATGGTCTCGGGATCCGGCTCCGCCTTCAGGCGCGTCAGCGACAGGCCGCCCAGGTCCGGCACGCTGATCTCCGGCAGCAGCTCGAGCTCCACGGTGAACTCGAGGTCGGTCGAGGCGCTGTCGGAGGCCGGCCCATCCAGCGCGCCGCGCACCAGGTCGACCTTGGGCTGGCTCGCCGAGCGCAGGCCACGTTCGGCGAGCAGGTCGCGGGTGGCGTCGTTGACGGTCTGCTCCAGCACCTCGCCGGTGACCGCGGTGCCGTAGCGCTGCCGCACGATCGAGAGCGGCACCTTGCCCGGACGGAAGCCCGGCAGGTTCATGGTGCGGCCGAGCTCGGTCAGCCGCGCCTGTCGCTTGCCCTCCAGCTCCGCACCCGGCACCACCACCGTGAAGCCGCGCTTCAGGCCTTCGGAAAGCGTCTCAGTCACCTGCATCTGCCCGGCCATCCTCTGCCAATGAACGCGCTCGCGGGCGCGCGTACGCGGGACGGATGGTGCGGGCGGAGGGACTTGAACCCCCACGGCTTGCGCCACCAGAACCTAAATCTGGCGTGTCTGCCAATTCCACCACGCCCGCCAACACCCGCGACGGCTCGCTTCCGCGAGGGCGGGCCTTAGCCCACGGTTGTCAACTCGGCAAGTCCGCCACCGCCTGCCGGGCCAGCACGGCCGCCGGTGCCAGGTGACGAGGCAGATCCTCGGCCAGCAGACCTTCGCCCGCCAACCGGCCGGCCTCGCCGTGCAGCCACACCGCCGCGGATGCCGCCTCGAACGGCGGCAGCCCGGCCGCCAGGCACGCGGCGACGATCCCCGACAACACGTCCCCGGAGCCGGCGGTGCCGAGAAACGGCGGCGCGTTGTCGTTGATCGATACCCGCCCGTCCGGAGCCGCGACCAC
>CAXTOE010000251.1:4485-4722 GCA_964245685.1 uncultured Acetobacteraceae bacterium
CGTCGCCGTGAGCGCGCGGCTTTAGCCCAGCAGTGTTGGTGAGGCAAGCGGCTCAGGCGCGTCGACGATGCCGTCGGTGGCGCGCCGCATCGCGGCGGCCAGCCGCTTCGGCAGATCCTCCGCCAGCAGCCCCTCGCCTGCCAGGTTGGCCGCCTCGCCGTGCAGCCAGACGGCCGCGCACGCCGCCTCGAAGGCGCCCCCCGCCGCGCGGTCGCCATCCAGCACGCCGCGCGCCAG
>CAXTOE010000252.1:0-4719 GCA_964245685.1 uncultured Acetobacteraceae bacterium
TTCGGCCGCCGTGCGGTTCTTCGAGCCGGGCGGACGGCCGCGCTTCGGCTTCGAGGCGGTAGTGCCGGTGATCCTGAGGAACTTGGTCGACGATTGCTTGTTTAGCGTGCGTGCCATGATACTCTGTTCGACTTGCTTTGCTTAAGCGTGTATGTAAGTGCGCATCTATTACAACCAATATTATTGAATAAGATCTAGATGGTTCTGTCAGCACTCGCGCTAAACAATCGAACGTTCTTCATAAGAACTTGCTGGGTCACGCGTTCTGCATGATCCCGAGTGCAGCGCGGGCACCTCTTACGAAGCGGCAGCGCTGGACGGAAGCGGAGACGGACTAGTTGTGACTGCGTCGGGGGCGAAGGAGGTCGCGGAATTTGCCGTGCTCCCCGCAGAAGCGGTGGGCGGCGTCATGGCTCTTGAAGCCTCGCATGCGTCGGATCCGACTCTTGATGCCGCGATGGTCCTGCTCGAGCCGGTTGTTCAGGTAGGCGCTGGTCCGGTGCCGGACGGCCTTGCCAAGCACGCTGCGGATCGCCCTCGGGTAGGAGCCGTGTCCGTCCGTCGTCACCCGGTCCGGCCGGAAGCCTATGGTCGCTTGGGCCGAGCGAAAGAAGGCCTTAGCCGCTTTCATGTCGCGGTGCTCGCTCAGCATGGCGTCGATCAGGTTCCCGTCCCGGTCGATCGCGCGGTAGAAGTAGGTCCAGCGGCCACGGACCTTCAGGTAGGTCTCGTCAACGTGCCAACTCACGCCCGATCCGCGTCGCGAGCTATGCCGGCGCTTGCGCAGCGCGTCGTCCATGACCGGCAGCAGCTTCGCCTCCCAATCCCGAACGGCCTCGTAGCCTACCTCAATCCCGCGCAGCGCCATGATCTCGCTCAGGTCGCGCAAGGTTAGCCGGTAGCAGAGCCGGCAGAACACCACGAAGGCGATCACGTCGCTGGGCAGGCAGATCCGGTTCAACACGCCGCCGCTGCGCTCGTTGAACTGCCGCCCACAGGTCCGGCAGCGGAACCGCCGGTAGCCGCGAGCCATGACCTCCCGCCGCTCCATCACGGCTGCAGACCCACAGCACACGCAGTTCATCCCGATCACTCGCCCGCTGTCATGACCGGTGACGCTACGTCAGCCTCCCGGCGGCCACCAATTCCGTCATTGGCGCGAGGACTAACAGAACCCCGCAGCTCACCCGCCGACACGTCGTCGCGGATCAACAAGTCTCGCGGCTCCATCCTGTCCTCCCACAGGAGGGCAGACGGAACGCCAGCATCTCGCCCCGCGCCGCTCCAACTCACATGCGAGTCAACAGCCATGCGAGGTGGCATGAGATCCACGAGGCAAGCTTTAGGCTAGCTGCTCTTCGCCACCTCAGCACGCCATTCATGCTGCTCGCGGAAGCCGAGGACCTCGCGCGCCTTCTGGTTGGAGAACGGCGCCTGGTTGTCCACAATGGGCTTGGTGATGGGCGTGGACGGCGCCCAGCGAGCCAGGAAATCGGCGGTCGGACCGTCAGCGGTGATGGTGTCGTTGACCGCATTGAAGACCTGGAAACCGAGGCCGTCGTGCTCGATGCAGAGATGGACGATCTGGGCGAGGTCGCGGGCGTCGATGTAGGCCCAGGCGTTGCGCTTGCGCGAGGCGGGATCGGCGACAAAGCCCGGAAAGCGGGTGTATTCGTGCGGCTCCATCACGTTGCCGATGCGCAGGCAGTAGATGTCGGCGCCGAAACGGGTGGCGAAGGCGCGCGCGGTCTTCTCGTTGACCACCTTCGACAGGCCGTAGCTGTCCATTGGATCGACGTCGTAGTCCTCCTCGAGCGGAAAGGAGTGGAAGTCGCGGTCACCCTCGGCGAAGCAGACGCCGTAGGTGGTCTCGCTCGACGCGATCACGACCTTGCGGATGCCGAGTTTCATTGCTGCTTCGATGACATTGTAGGTGCCCATCACGTTAACCCGGTAGGTCTCGTTGTCGGGGCGCAGGAACAGCGCCGGGATGGCGGCGAAGTGAACCACGGCGTCGACCGGGCTCGGCGGCCGCCCATTGGTCAGGCCGGACGCGCCAAAATGCGTGGTCATGGCGTTCATGACTTGGGCGCCGTCGGTGATGTCGCCGAGCAGGTTGAAAACGCGTGGCTCGTCGGGCAGCGGGCGCAGGTCGAAGTTGCAGATTTCATAGCCGTTGTCGGCGAGCCAGGGGAGCATATGGCGTCCTGCCTTTCCGGTACCCCCAGTGAACAAAATGCGCTTTGACATTGGCTGTCTCCTATCGGTAGCCGGCTGATCTGATACGTCAGAACAGGATCTAAGTTTGGTCCTGAGCCAGCGGGTTCTGTCAGCCCTCGCGCCAGTGGCCGATCTGATGGCAGTTAGGTGGCTGACGTAGCGTCGCCAATGTCGGCGAGGACCGGGGTATCGGGATAAACTGGGTGTGCTGTGGGTCTGCGGCCGTGACAAAGCGGCCAAAGGTGACGGCTCGCGGCTACCGGCGGTTCCGCTGCCGGACCTGTGGGCGGCAGTTCAACGAGCGCAGCGGCGGCGTGTTGAACCGGATCTGCCTGCCCAGCGACGTGATCGCCTTCGTGGTGTTCTGCCGGCTCTGCTACCGGCTAACCTTGCGCGACCTGAGCGAGATCATGGCGCTGCGCGGGATTGAGGTAGGCTACGAGGCCGTTCGGGATTGGGAGGCGAAGCTGCTGCCGGTCATGGACGACGCGCTGCGCAAGCGCCGGCATAGCTCGCGACGCGGATCGGGCGTGAGTTGGCACGTTGACGAGACCTAGATATTGTCGGCGAATTCCTAGGTTGCTGATCGTGATGCAAGGTCGGTTCATGAGCCTGCACCCGACGCCGACAGGCGAGATCCCGACCGAGACCCTCCGTGTAGCCCGCGCCGCTTTCCCGCGTGGCACGGTGGTGATGCGGCTGCGCGATGAGTTCAACGCCCTCTACGAGGACGAGGACTTCCGGCGTGTCTACCCGAGCCGCGGGCAGCCGGGCCTGACGAGGTGGCGCTTGGCGCTGGTCACGGTGCTGCAGTTCCTGGAGCATCTCAGTGACCGGCAGGCAGCGGACGCCGTGCGAGCCCGGATCGACTGGAAATACGCGCTCGGGCTCGAGCTGACCGACCCGGGGTTCCACTTGAGCGTGCTGACCGAGTTTCGGGCACGACTGGTGGTCGGGAATGCCGAGCATCTGCTGCTGGACAAGATGCTGGAGCGGTTCAAGGCGCGGGGGGTTGGTCAAGGCGCGCGGCAAGCAGCGCACCGACAGCACGCATGTGCTGGCGGCCGTGGATGACCTTTCTCTCCTTGAGCTGGTAGCCGAGACACTCCGCGCCGCTCTGGATGATCTCGCAGCCCTCGTGCCGGACTGGTTGCGGACGGTGGCACAGCCGGTCTGGTTCGAGCGCTACGGTCGTCGCATCGAGGAGTATCGCCTGCCCGAAGGCCAGCACAAGCGCGCGGCGCTCGCCTTGGAGATTGGCGTGGATGAGTTCCTCCTGCTTGATGCGTTAGACCAACCGGCTGCGCCGGCGGTCGCGCGCGAGCTGCTCATGGTGCAGACGCTGCGCAACGTGTGGCGGATGCATTACGCACGCGAGGACAGCAAGCTACGCTGGCGCAGCATCGCGGAGCTGCCGCCGGTGGCGTAGCGGATGCAGTCACCCTACGACCCGCAGGCGCATTTCAGCATGAAGGGGCATCTGAGCTGGACCGGATACGAGGTCCACGTCACTGAGGCATGCGATGACGACGCAGCGCACCTGATCACGCACGTGAAGACCTGCCTTTCGATGCGGCCTGACATGACGAGCACGGCCGAGATCCACGAAAGCCTGGCCGGGAAGGAGCTGCTTCCTGGCGAGCATTTCGTGGACTCAGGCTACGTCGATGCGGAGCTGCTGGCTATCAGCCAGCGGGAGCATGGCGTTTCGCTCGAAGGACCTGTCCGGGGTGTCCCACGTCGTGTGGGACATGGCTACGAACTGCGGTATTTCGACATCGATTGGAACCGTGAGCAGGTGACCTGCCCGCAAGGCAGGACCTCCGTATCTTGGCGCACGATACACGCCGCAGACGGCAGTCCGCGCATCCACGCCCAGTTCAGCCACGCGGACTGCAGGATATGTCCTGCGAGAGCCGTCTGCACGTCGGCGACAAGCGCGCGCCGCTATGTGCATTTTCATCTGCGCGAGGAATACGAGGCGCTGAATGTGGCACGCACCCGGATGACCGATCCAGCACGGCTGGAGCGTTACGGAAGGCGCGTTGGGGTCGAGGGCACCCTCTCGCAGGGCTTGCGCAGCTTCGGCATGCGCCGCCGTCGCTATATTGGTCTCGCCAAGACCAGTCTGCAGCAGGTCTGCACCGCAGCAGCAATGAACGTGTCGAGAATGGCGCACTGGCTGAACGGACGACCACCCGCCAGGACCCGCGTGTCACGCCTCGCGCCCCTGACATCAGCCGCTTGAATTCGCCGACAGTATCTAGGTCTCGTCGACATGTCAGCTCGCCCCGGGTCCGCGCCGCGTGCCATGCCGGCGCCTGCGCAGCGCGTCGCCGATGACCGGCAGCAGCTTCGCCTCCCACTCACGTCTTTCGATCTGCTTCGCAGCTCAACCATGGCTCACCTCGATCCCGCGCAGCGCCATGATCTCGCTCAGGTCGCGCAGCGTCAGCCGGTAGCGGAGCCGGCATAACACCACGAAGGCGATGATGTCGC
>CAXTOE010000253.1:0-3171 GCA_964245685.1 uncultured Acetobacteraceae bacterium
CAAGCCGTCGATCCCGGTGGTGTGGTGCGGCCTGTATCCGATCGATGCGGACGACTTCGAGAAGCTGCGCGAGAGCCTGTCGCGGCTGCGTCTGAACGATGCGAGCTTCCATTACGAAGCAGAAACCTCCGCGGCGCTCGGTTTTGGCTTCCGCTGCGGCTTCCTGGGCCTGCTGCACCTGGAGATCATCCAGGAGCGGCTGACCCGCGAGTTCAACCTCGAGCTGATCGCGACCGCGCCGTCGGTGGTCTACAAGCTGCATCGCACCAACGGCGTCACCGAGGAGCTGCACAACCCGGCCGACATGCCGGACGGCAGCCTGATCGCCAGCATCGAGGAGCCCTGGATCCGCGCCACCATCATGGTGCCGGACGAGTATCTCGGCCCGGTGCTGACGCTGTGCAACGACCGGCGCGGCCGTCAGGTCGATCTGACCTATGTCGGCAACCGGGCGATGGCGGTCTACCGGCTGCCGCTGAACGAGGTGGTGTTCGACTTCTACGACCGGCTGAAGTCGGTCAGCCGCGGCTACGCCAGCTTCGACTACGCGATGGACGGCTACGAGGAGAGCGACCTCGTGCGCATCTCGATCCTGGTCAACCTGGAGCCGGTGGACGCGCTCTCCTTCATCGCCCATCGCAGCGCCGTCGACTCCCGAGGACGCTCGATCTGCGCCAAGCTGAAGGAGCTGATCCCGCGCCAGCTGTTCAAGATCGCGATCCAGGCGGCGATCGGCAGCCGGGTGATCGCGCGCGAGACCATCGGCGCGCTGAGCAAGGACGTGACCGCCAAGTGCTACGGCGGCGACATCAGCCGCAAGCGCAAGCTGCTCGACAAGCAGAAGGAGGGCAAGAAGCGGATGCGCCAGTTCGGCCGCGTGGAGATCCCGCAGAGCGCCTTCCTGGCTGCCCTGAAGATGGATGCCTGAGGCCGAGCGGAGCTTGCCTCTCACCCGACTTTTGCTATGGTCCGCCACGCTCGCAGCGGCGGAGTTCCAGTCGGAGGGATGGCCGAGCGGCTTAAGGCGCACGCTTGGAAAGCGTGTGTGCGTGAAAGCGTACCGTGGGTTCGAATCCCACTCCCTCCGCCACCGGTGATCCAGCATCTCGTTGCCCAGGCTGCATCATAACGACGGCCATGAAGTGGGGTTCGTGCTCTGCCGGCTCGAGGTGATCCGGTGCCGCAGCGACCGTGCTCCGAGGCCTCTCTAGGGCGGGGCTGGCAGGCGCCGCATCTCTGAGATCACGGGTTCTGCCGCTGCACCGGCGCAGTTCGGCTACACAGATCCACACAGAGATCCTGGCTGCGTGATCGCGCCCGCGCTAAATCGGCAGCCTCGTCGTCTTCTTGACGCACTTCAGGGCGAAGTGGGAGCTGACCGAGGCCACCCCCGGGAAATGCAGCAGCACCTTCTTCAAGAAGACCTCGTAGTCCTCCACGCTCGAGACGATGACACGCAGGAGATAGTCGCTCTCTCCGCTCATCGAGAAGCAGTCGACGATCTCCCGCTGATCACGCGCTGCCTGCTCCAGCGCCACCAGCGTCTCCTCGTCGTGCGCCTTGAGCCTGACACTGGCGAAGACGGTGATGTTGAACCCGAGGATACGCGGGTCGAGGATGACGGCCCGCTCCATGATGATGCCGCTCGCTTCCATCTGCTTGACGCGACGCCAGCAGGGGGTGTGCGACAGCCCGACCTTCTGCGCCAGATCGACGGCCGAGATGTCCGGGATCTCCTGCAACAGCCGGAGGATCTTGAGGTCTATCTCGTCCATGCAATGCCATCCTACGCAGCGCGCATTAACGAGCCAATCGATTGCGAAAAGCAACCGACGGGAGGAAGCAATAGCAATTCGTCCGTCGCGGTTTCGATGCCATGCTGCCGCCCGCGCACCCACCTCGTCATTCCCGGATGTTCGAGCCATGTCGAACCGTTCCAAGCTGACGCTCCATGTTCCGGTGCCGAGGGTCAGGCCCGGTGACCAGCCCGACTTCAGTCATGTCGTGATCCCCGAGGCGGGCGCCATGCGTCGTCCCGACCCGCTCGATGCCGAGGCCGGGCTGCGCGACATGCCCTACGGCCTGATCCGGGTGCTGGACGAGGACGGCCGCGCCGTGGGTGCGTGGAACCCGGATCTGCAGCCGGACGTGCTGCGACGCGGCTTGCGGGCGATGGTGCTGACCCGCGCCTTCGATACGCGAATGTTCCAGTCCCACCGGCAGGGCAAGACCTCGTTCTTCATGACCTCGACCGGCGAGGAGGCGCTCGGTGCCGCGCCGTCGATGGTGCTCGGCCGGGAGGACATGTGCTTCCCGACCTACCGCATCGTCAGCTACCTGATGGCGCGCGATTATCCGCTGCTCGACATGGTCAACCAGATCTACTCGAACGCGCAGGATCCGTTGAAGGGACGGCAGCTGCCGATCCTGTATTCCGCCCGCAAGTACGGATTCTACTCGCTGTCCGGCAACGTCGGCAGCCGCTTCGGCCACGCGGTCGGCTGGGCGATGGCGTCCGCCTACAAGGGCGACGACAAGATCGCGATCTCCTACATCGGCGAGGGAACGACCGCCGAAGGGGATTTCCACGAGGCGCTGACCTTCGCCTCGGTCTACCGCGCGCCGGTCATCCTCTGCATCACCAACAACCAGTGGGCGATCTCGTCGTTCCAGGGCATCGCCGGAGGCGAGCAGACGACCTTCGCGGCGCGAGGCGTCGGCTACGGATTGCCGGGATTGCGCGTCGACGGCAACGACTTCCTCGCGGTGTACGCCGCGACCCTCTGGGCGGCCGAGCGCGCGCGCAGCAACGGCGGCGCGACGCTGATCGAGTTCCTCACCTATCGCGCGGCCGGCCATTCGACCAGCGACGATCCGACCCGCTATCGCCCGGCGGACGATGCGGCGCACTGGCCGCTCGGCGATCCGATCGCGCGGCAGTTCGTGCCCGATGCCGCGGAGCTGCGGCTGCAGCCCGACGAACGCGCCGACCCCATCGGGGACGAGGCGCACTCTCCCGTCGAGGGAATCGTGCACCGCTACCCGGACCGCGTGCTGCTGACGCTGCTGCACGTCTGCCCGGTCTATTGCCGGTTCTGCTTCCGGCGCGAGCACGTCGGGCCGGGTCCCGAAGCGGTGCTGCCGGCGGACCAAGCCGAGGCGGCGCTCGAC
>CAXTOE010000253.1:3181-4719 GCA_964245685.1 uncultured Acetobacteraceae bacterium
GCGGCGCAGCACGAGGCGCTCGAGGCGGAGTGCAAGCAGGCGGTGCGCGTCGCCGCAAAGCAGGGCGAGGCGATCGGCACGCTCGGGCAGTCGAAGCCGAGCACGCGCGAGATGTTCGAGGACGTCTACAAGCAGCCCGACTGGCGTATCGTCGAGCAGCGCGAGGAGCTCGGCTCCTGATCATGGCGACCATGAACATGGTGCGGGCGATCAACTCGGCGCTGGACGTGATGCTGGCGCGCGATCCGGACGTGCTGATCTTCGGCGAGGACGTGGGCTATTTCGGCGGCGTGTTCCGCGCCACCGACGGGCTGGCGGAGAAGCACGGCCTGACGCGCTGCTTCGACACGCCGATCTCGGAGGGCGGCATCGTCGCGACCGCGATCGGCATGGGCGCCTACGGCCTGCGGCCGGTGGTGGAGATCCAGTTCGCCGACTACATCCTGCCGGCCTATGACCAGCTGGTGTCGGAGGCGGCCCGTCTGCGCTACCGTTCGGGAGGCGAGTTCTGGGCGCCGATCACCGTGCGCTCGCCCTATGGCGGCGGCATCTTCGGCGGACAGACGCACAGCTCCAGCCCGGAGGCGATCTTCGCGCACGTGTCCGGGCTCAAGACCGTCATCCCGTCCAATCCCTACGACGCCAAGGGCCTGCTGATCGCCGCCATCGAGGACGACGATCCGGTGATCTTCCTGGAACCCAAGCGCATCTATAACGGTCCGTTCGACGGCCGCTTCGACCAGCCGGTAAGCACCTGGGCGCAGCATCCGGCGAGCGAGGTGCCGGAAGCGCACTACACGGTGCCGCTCGGCAAGGCGGCGGTCGCCCGCGCCGGCACCGCGATCACGGTGCTCGCCTACGGCACGATGCTGCACGTGGCGTTGTCGGCGACGCAGGAGAGCGGGATCGACGCCGAGGTGATCGACCTGCGCAGCATCGTGCCGCTCGACCTCGACACCATCGTGGAGTCGGTGCGCAAGACCGGGCGCTGCGTGATCGTGCACGAGGCGTCGCGCTACGCCGGCTTCGGCGGAGAGCTGTCGTCGCTGGTGCAGGAGCGCTGCTTCTACCACCTGCAGGCGCCGATCGAGCGCGTGGCCGGCTGGGACACGCCCTACCCGCACGCGTTCGAGTGGGAATATTTTCTCGGACCTGCCCGCCTCATCGCGGCGATGCAGCGAACCCTGAGGGATTGACGATGGAGCACTACGTCATCCGTCTGCCCGACGTCGGCGAGGGCGTCGCCGAGGCGGAGATCGTCACCTGGCATATCGGGATCGGCGAACGGATCGAGGAGGACCAGGCGACGATCGACGTCATGACCGACAAGGTCACGGTCGAGATGACCGCGCTCGACGCCGGCCGCCTCGTCGAGATCCTCGTCCCCGAGGGCGGCGAGGTCTCGGTCGGCGCGACGCTGGGGCGCTACGACGCCGCCGGAGCCGCGGCCGCCGTGCCCGAGGCGGCGCCTCGCGACCCGGCCCCGGCTGGGCGGAGCCTCGCCGAGGTGACGCTGCCGCGCATGGGCGAGACCATGG
>CAXTOE010000254.1:0-4716 GCA_964245685.1 uncultured Acetobacteraceae bacterium
GCGCTGCACCTGCGTGGCCACGACCATCACGGCGCCGGCGAGGCCCGTCGCATGGAGATGCAGGAGGCGTGCATCCTGCGCCGACTCGGCGTGCCCAACCCCTGGAAGCCGCGCGCCGCCGGGCCTGGCGACGTCCCGTCGTGAGCGGCCTGCCGGAACGCAGCGAGCCGGGTGCCGACGGCGTAGCGCGGCCGCGTCGCGGGCTGATCTCGTTCTTCGGGCGCAGGCGGATCGAGCAGGGCCGCCTGCGCTCCTCGATCGCCGCCCTGGTGCAGGAGGCCGCGGAGGCGCCGCAGGCGCCGGGAGAGATTCCGGAGCTAGACCGGCAGGAACGCGCGCTGATCGCCAACGTGCTGCGGCTGCGCGGCACCACCGTCGACGACGTGATGGTGCCGCGCGCCGACATCGTGGCGATGCCGGCGGCGATCGGCTTCGAGGCCGCCCTGGCACTGCTGCGCCGCGAGAACCATTCCCGCCTGCCGGTCTACGGCGAGCAGCTCGACGACGTGCTCGGCATGGTCCACATCAAGGACCTGCTGGCCTTCTCCGGCGACCCCGGCAGCTTCCGCGTGCAGTCGATCCTGCGCCAGCCGCTGATGATCGCGCCGCAGATGCCGGTGCTCGACCTGCTGCTGCAGATGCGCCAGCGCCGCATCCACCTTGCCCTGGTGATCGACGAGTACGGCGGCATAGACGGGCTGGTGACGATCGAGGACCTGGTCGAGACCATCGTCGGCGACATCGCCGACGAGCACGACGAGCCCGCCATCGTCATGCTGGTGGAACGCCATGACGGCACCTTCGACGTCGATGCGCGGATGGAGATCGAGGCCTTCGAAGCGCGGTTCGGCCCGGTGCTGACCGAGGACGAGCGGCAGAGCGACATCGACACGGTGGGTGGACTGGTGTTCATGCTGGCCGGCCACGTGCCGACGCGCGGCGAGATCCTGACCCACGAGAGCGGCATCGCGTTCCGGGTGCTGGATGCCGATCCGCGGCACATACGCAAGGTGCGGGTCGAGCTGCCGCCCGGCGAGCAGGCGACGCCGCCGGCACAGAACCAGGATCCTGCCGGCGAGGATATGGCGGGCGAGCATTTCGCCGACGGCTAGCCGGCGTGGATCTCGGCGCTTCGCCGCCGGCGGAGGCATGGTCGGAGCTCCCGGTGGCGACGCCGCACTCGACCTCCGGCTGTGCAGGCCGGTGGCCATGCTTCGGACTGCGCAAGGCTCGGGAACAGGTCGATGAACCGCAGGGAGCGCCGGATCGCCGCCGCGAGATCGGAACCGCACGCAGCGGCGGCCGCCGGCTCGCTGCTGGGTCTGGCCGAGGCTCAGGTCGCACGCGGCCGGCTGCACGAGGCGGACATGCTCTGCGCCCGCCATCTCGCCGTCGAACCGGGCCACGCCAGGGCGCTGTACATGCGCGGCGAGATCGCGCGACGCGCGGGACGACCGGCCGAGGCGATCGCGCACTTCACCGAGGCCGCCGCAGCAGCGCCGGGTGTCGCCGCGATCCATGACGGCCTTGCCGGTGTCTACCGGGCGGTCGCACGGCCGGTCGAGGCCGAGCGGCACTACCGACGCGTCGCCGAACTCCAGCCGAGCGCCGTGACCCTGCTCAATCTCGGCAGCGCCCTGATGGAGCTGCAACGGCCGGCCGAGGCCGCGGCGACCTATCAGGCCGCGCTGCGCTCGAACTCCCGCCTGCCCGAAGCGCATCACGGTCTCGGAACGGCCTGGGCGGCGCTCGGCAGATCGGAGGCCGCGGCGGCGTTCACCCGCGCCATCGCCCTGCGGGAGGATTTCGCGCCGGCGCACGAAGGCCTGATCGATGCGTGTCTCGCTGCCGGCGCCGACGAGGCGGCGTTGCGGTCCGCCTGCGCGGGGTTGCTTCGCGCCGATACCGCGAGGCTGCGCGTGCAGTTCGTCGATTGCGTGCTCGAGGTGCGGCCTGCGACCGAGATCCCGGGTCTTCGCGGCCTGCTGCAGCGCGCCTTGTACGAACGCTGGACACGCCCGCGCGACCTGGCGGCCGCGGTTTGTGCGACGGTCGCCCTGCGCGCCTTCGACGCGCGGGATCCCCTGCTTCGCGTCCTGCTCGAACTGGCTCCGATCGCGCACCGTGAGGTCGAACGGACGCTGACGCAGCAGCGCCGCGAGATCCTGGACAGGGCTGCCTCCGGCGCTGCCCTGGGGCCGGAGACGCTCGCCGCCGCATGCGGGCTGGCCCGGCAATGCTTCATCAACGAATACGCGTGGTGCCGCACGGTCCGGGAGGGCGAGGCGCTGGATGTTCTGCGCCGCGCCATCGAGGCGGATCTCGCGGCTGCCGTTCCGCCACCGGACGCGGACCTCGCCGTCCTCGCCATGTACCAGCCGCTCGGATCGCTGGGCGGCGCCGGAATTCTGGTCGCCCGCGGGGGTCCGCCCGAGGTCGCCGCCCTGCTCACGCAACAGGTCGGCGAGCCCGCCGAGGAGCTGCGGCTTCGCCAGACCCTTCCGTGCGCGACCCCCATCGAGGACGACGTATCCAGGCGCGTCCGCGACCAGTACGAGGAGAACCCCTATCCGCGCTGGGTGGCGACGACCAGGCCGCCGTGCCAGGTCCAGCTCGCCGACTGGCTGGCCGACAGGTTCCCCGGGGTGGCGTCGACGCTGCCTGCCGGCGGAGGCACGCTGGAGGTGCTGGTGGCAGGATGCGGCACCGGCCAGCACGCGATCGAGACCGCCCAGACCCTGGCCGGTGCGAGGGTGCTCGCGATCGATCTGAGCCTGGCCAGCCTGGCCTATGCCCACCGCATGACCGCGGCGCTGGAGGTCCCGGGGATCGACTACGTCCAGGCCGATCTGCTGCAGGCGGCACGGCTGGGCCGTGGCTTCGACATGATCGCGGTCGGCGGTGTGTTGCACCATCTCGGTGATCCCTGGAGCGGCTGGCGGGCGTTGCTCGCCGTGCTGCGTCCGGGCGGCGTGATGAACGTCCTGCTCTACACCGAGCGCGGCCGCGCCGACGTGACAGCGGCGCGGGACTGGATCGCCGCGAACGACTATCCCGCGACGGCGGAAGGGATACGCGAATGCCGACAGGCGCTGCTGGCCTCACGCGAGGAATGGGCGACGCGGCTGTCGGCGAGCCCGGACTTCTCCTCGGTGAGCGGCTGTCGCGACCTGCTGTTCCACGTCCACGAACGGCCGGTGACGCTGCCGGAGGTCGCCGGCTTCCTCGCCGCCGAAGCCATCGAGCTGCTCGGGATCGAGGTCGCGGCGGCCACCGAGCAGGCGTTCCGGCAGTGGCGCGCCGGCGATGATCCGCTGCGGGATCTCGCCGGCTGGGACCTGTTCGAGGCCGAGCATCCGAGATGCTTCGCCGGGATGCTGAACCTGTGGGTGCGTAAGCCACCGGCGCGTTCCCCAGCCACGGCATGAGGGGTGGACGGATCCCCGTCCGCCTGCGGCCGGCACGACCCCGGCGGGTGCGGCGTTAACCTTCCGGTCATGCGGCGGCCCTATCCTCGTCGACCATGGCAGATGTGCTTCCAGCAGGTGCCGCTCCTCTGCCGGCGACGGGTGTCACGCCTGCGGCCGCGCCCAGCCATGGCGGTCTGTTCCACGAGCTGCTGTCCGACCTCAACCCGCTGCAGTACATCCCCGTGGTCGGCACCCTCTACCGCGCGATCACCGGCGACCAGGGCAATGCCGAGCTGCGCTTCGTCGCCTCGCTCGGCACCAGCTTCGTGCTCGGCGGCCCGATCGGTCTGGCAATCACCGCCGGCGAGAAGATCGCCGGCATCGATCCGGAGAAGGCGGTGCTGAACGCCGCGCGGCACCTGTTCCATCTCGGACACGCCGAGCCGGCAGGCACCGCCGCCCCGGCCACACCCGCCGACGGCGCTGCACCGGCTCCGACCTCGGCGCCGTCGAGCGAGCTCGCCTTCGCCTTCAACACGCGCGCGATGAGTGCGGACGACCTCAACGGCCTGGAGCTGCAGCGGCTGCGCGCCTGAGCCGCTCTCCGTGGTGCCAGCGGCGTCGCGCACCCTTTGCCTGGCCTCCGGTCCGGCCTATCTCAGCGGGCGATGGACGCTCTCCTGCCGGCTCCCTTCGAGGCCTGGTTCGCCCGCCGCGGCTGGGCGCCGCGGGCGCATCAGCTCGCGGTGCTGGAAGCGGCGCACCGCCGGCAGGACGTGCTGCTGATCGCGCCCACCGGCGGCGGCAAGACGCTGGCCGGCTTCCTGCCCAGCCTGATCGGGCTGCAGGACGCCTCCCCGGCCCAGGCCGGCACCGGCCTGCACACCCTCTATGTCAGCCCGCTGAAGGCGCTCGCCACCGACATCGCCCGCAACCTCACCGCGCCGGTCGAGGAGATGGGGCTGCCGATCCGAATCGAGACCCGCACCGGCGATACGCCGGCCGACCGCCGGGTGCGACAGCGCGAGCGGCCGCCGCAGATCCTGCTGACCACGCCGGAGAGTCTGGTGCTGCTGCTCTCGCGCGGCGACGCCGGCAGCTTCTTCGCCGGCCTGCGCCGGGTGGTCATCGACGAGGCGCATGCGCTGGCCGGCACCAAGCGCGGCGACCAGCTCGCGCTCGGCCTCGCCCGGCTGGCGGCGCTGGCGCCGGCGGCGTGCCGGATCGGGCTGTCGGCGACGGTCGCGGACGTGGCCACGCTGCGCGACTATGTCGGGCTGTCGCGGCCGGCACGGCTGATCGGGGC
>CAXTOE010000255.1:0-4702 GCA_964245685.1 uncultured Acetobacteraceae bacterium
GTGCAGGGCGACATCCCGGAGGTCGAGAAGCTCGACCGTGCCTGGGCGCTGCAGAGCTTCCGCAGCTACCTGCGCCTGACCGCGGACGGGATGCGGCAGGCACGCGCCCGGCCGCAGGCGAGGCAGATCGTCTTCGCCTGGCCGGAGAGCGCCTTTCCGGGGCTGCTCGACGAGGACGCGCAGGCGCGCCGGATCATCATGGCCCAGGCCCCGGGTGCTGCCGCCGGGCTGATCGGCGGGGTGCGCTTCGGCGCCGACGGCCGGCCGCGCAACAGCCTGTTCGCGCTGCTGCCGGACCTCACGCTGGCGGCGGTGTACGACAAGGCCCACCTGGTGCCGTTCGGCGAGTACCAGCCGCCGCTGCTGCCGATCCAGATCGTGCCCGGCGGCGGCTTCGAGGCGGGGCCGGGCCGTCGCACCCTGCGCCTGCCCGGCGTCGCCGCGTTCTCCCCGTTGATCTGCTACGAGGTGATCTTCCCCGGCGAGGTGGTCGATCGCGCCGACCGGCCGTCCTGGCTGCTCAACGTCACCAACGATGCCTGGTACGGCGACAGCGCCGGGCCGCGTCAGCACCTCGCCACCGCCCGGATGCGCGCCGTGGAGGAGGGTCTGCCGATCGCGCGCGCCGCCAACACCGGGATCTCGGCCGCCTACGACGGGATGGGGCGCGAGATCGCCCGTCTCGGCTGGGGACGGCCGGGCAGCCTGCTGGTGGCGTTGCCGGCGCCGCTGCCGCCGACGCCGTTCGCGCGCTTCGGCATCGCGATCCCGGGTGTGCTGGCGATGCTCGCCTGCGCCTCCGCGGCGAGACCGTGGCGGCTTCGGCACAGCGGTTCTCGAAAATGATCCGCCCGCCGCGCGCGCTCTCTCAAGTTTGACGCGAGTTAACTCAACTTGACACTTCAAGGTTGAGTAACTATTTCTAGGACACCAGTAGGTCGAGGAAGTCATGGGCCGAGGTCCGATCAGTAGGAGTGCCGGACTGCAGCCGGGAGACGTTCCCCCCGCCGATCGCGAAGCCGGGCCCAGCCCGATCGACGTCCATGTCGGCAGCCGCATCCGGCTGCGCCGCACCCTTCTTGGCATGTCCCAGGAGCGCCTGGGCGATGCTCTCGGCCTCACCTTCCAGCAGGTGCAGAAGTACGAGCGGGGCGCCAACCGGGTCGGCGCCTCGCGCCTGTTCGACCTCTCGCGCGTGCTCGACGTACCGGTGAGCTTCTTCTTCGACGACCTGCCGGCACCCTACGCCGCCGCCGGCGCCCGCGTCGGCATGCAGCAGGTCAGCGGCTTCGCGGAGTCGCAGGACGGCTTCGGCGGCGGCGACGACCTGTTTACCCGCAAGGAGACGGTCGATCTGGTGCGCGCCTACTACCGGATCAGTGAGCTGCCGGTGCGCAAGCGCGTGCTCGACCTGATCAAGTCGATGGGGCCGTCGGACCGCGGCGTCGAGTAACCACGCGCGGGAGGTGGCGGGTGGCTATTCGCGCCGCAGCAGCGAGTCGTTGACGAAGCTCGACAGCCGGCCCGCCACGAAGTCGCGCTTCAGCGCCGCCTCGTCGTACTCGTCGCGAACCCAGTCCAGGAACGACAGCCTGCCTTCCGCCTCGCGCTGGTAGCGCAGGAAGAAGGCATCGAGGATGCCGGTGCGCGAGCGGTTGAAGTGACCGAAGCGCCAGGAGAGCTGGCCCAGGGCCTCGGCCGCCGGCGCTCCCTCGAACAGCAGCACCAGCCCCGCGGCCAGGCCGGCGCGATCGGCGCCCGACTTGCAGTGCATCAGCACCGGAAAGGCGAGATCGCGATACAGTGCCTCGAAGCGCAGGATGCGGTCGCGATGCGGTGCACCGCGGCTCTCGAACGCCATGTCCAGGTGCACGAGCCCGAGCTGGCGCGTCGCCTGCCGCGACAGCGCGTCCGAGCCGCAGCGTCGCTGTCCGCGCAGGTTGACCACGGTGCGCAGGCGGTAGCGCGAGGCCAGCTCCGACAGACGCGCCGGGGTGGGATGGTTGCAGCGATAGACGCGCCCCGGCAGCACCACGGCGAAGTTCGACCAGACGGTGCGGAAGATCCCGTGATCGACCAGCAGGCTGTCGCGCCAGGCGGCGAGCCTGCCGCCCTGCTCGAGATCACCCTCGAACATCGCCGCCCACAGTCCGGAGGCCGAACCCGCCCCTGGCCTCAGCCCTTCCGTTCCAGCTGCAGCTGCTTGATCTTGCCGATCGCCGCCGCCGGATTGAGCCCCTTGGGGCAGGTCTGCGTGCAGTTCATGATGGTGCGGCAGCCGTACAGCTTCAGCGGATCCTCCAGCGCGTCGAGCCGCTCGCCGGTGTACTCGTCGCGGCTGTCCGCGATCCAGCGATAGGCGGCGAGCAGCGTCGCCGGGCCGAGATACTTGTCGCCGTTCCACCAGTATGAAGGGCAAGCGGTGGTGCAGCAGAAGCACAGGATGCACTCCCACATCCCGTCGAGCTCCGCGCGCTCCTCCACGCTCTGCCGACGCTCGCCGTCCGGCGGTGCCGCGGTGTCGGACTTGAGCCAAGGCTCCACCGAGCGCAGCTGCGCGTAGGCCGCGGTCAGGTCGGGGATCAGGTCCTTGACCACCGGCATGTGCGGCAGCGGGTAGATCCTGACCTCCTTCCTGACGTCCTGGATCGGCTTGAGGCAGGCCAGCGTGTTGGTGCCGTCGATGTTCATCGCGCACGAGCCGCAGATGCCCTCGCGGCAGGAGCGGCGGAAGGTGAGGGTCGGATCGACCTCGTTCTTGATGTGGATCAGCGCGTCGAGCACCATCGGCCCGATGCGGTCGAGATCGAGCGCGTAGGTGTCGAGCTCGGGATTCTTGTCGTCGTCGGGGCTCCAGCGATAGACCTGGAACTCCTTGACCCGCTTGGCGCCGGCCGGCGCCTCGAAGCGGCGGCCGCGGCCGATCTTGCTGTTCTTCGGTAGCCTGAACTCGACCATCTGCGCGATCCCTCAGTAGACGCGCTTCTTGGGCGGGAACACGGAGACCTCGTTGGTCAGCGTCCGCATCCGCACCGGGCGGTAGGACAGCTTGACGGCTCCGTCGTCGCCCAGGTGCGCGATCGTGTGCTTCATCCAGTCGGCATCGTCGCGCTCGGGAAAGTCGTCGTGCGCGTGCGCGCCGCGGCTCTCGTGCCGGGCTTCCGCGCCGGCCATGGTCACGGTGCCGTTGGCGACCAGGTTCTCGAACTCCAGCGCCTCCATCAGGTCGCTGTTCCAGATCAGAGACCGGTCCGTCACCGACATGTCGGACAGGCCGGACCACAGGTTGCGCATCTTGCCGACGCCGTCCTGCAGGCTGCTGGCGCTGCGAAACACGGCCGCGTGCGCCTGCATCGCGCGCTGCAGGTCCTCGCGCATGGCGGCGACGCGGGTGCCACCGCTGGCGTGACGCACGCGGTCGAGCCGGTCCAGCGTCGCCTCGCCGGCGCGTGCCGGGAGCGGCGCGATCGCCGCACCGGGCTTGACGATCTCGGAGGCGCGCAACGCGGCGGCGCGTCCGAACACCACCAGGTCGAGCAGCGAGTTGGTGCCCAGCCGGTTGGCGCCGTGCACCGAGACGCAGGCGGCCTCGCCGACCGCCATCAGCCCCGGCACCACCGCATCCGGGTCGGCCATGGTGGGGCGCACCACCTCGCCGTGCAGGTTGGTCGGGATGCCGCCCATGTTGTAGTGCACCGTCGGCAGCACCGGCACCGGCTCGCGGGTGACGTCGATGCCGGCGAACACGCGCGCCGTCTCCGAGATTCCGGGCAGCCGCTCGTGCAGCAGCTCGGCGCCGAGATGCTCCAGGTGCATCATGATGTGGTCGCGGTTGGGGCCGCAGCCGCGTCCCTCGTTGATCTCGATGGTCATCGAGCGCGACACCACGTCGCGCGAGGCCAGGTCCTTGGCCGAGGGCGCGTAGCGCTCCATGAAGCGCTCGCCCTCGCTGTTGGTCAGGTAGCCGCCCTCGCCGCGGCAGCCCTCGGTCAGCAGGCAGCCGGCCGGGAAGATGCCTGTCGGATGGAACTGCACGAACTCCATGTCCTGCGTCGGCAGGCCGGCGCGCATCGCCATGCCGCCGCCGTCGCCGGTGCAGGTGTGCGCCGAGGTGCAGGACTGGTAGGCGCGGCCGTAGCCGCCGGTGGCGAGCACCACCATGTTGGCGCGGAAGCGGTGCATGGTGCCGTCCTCCAGCGACCAGGCCATGACGCCGCGGCAGGCCTGATCCTCGTCCATCAGCAGATCGAGCGCGAAATACTCGACGAAAAACTCGGCATCGTGCTTCAGGCTCTGCTGGTACAGCGTGTGCAAGATGGCGTGGCCGGTGCGGTCGGCGGCGGCGCAGGCGCGCGGCACCGGCTCCTTGCCGTAATCCGACATGTGGCCGCCGAACGGGCGCTGGTAGATGCGGCCATCCTCGGTGCGCGAGAACGGCACCCCGAAATGCTCGAGCTCGTGGATCGCCGGCACCGCCTCGCGGCACATGTACTCGATCGCGTCCTGGTCGCCGAGCCAGTCCGACCCCTTGACGGTGTCGTACATGTGCCAGCGCCAGTCGTCCGGCCCCATGTTGCCGAGCGAGGCCGAGATGCCGCCCTGGGCCGCGACGGTATGCGAGCGAGTCGGGAAGACCTTGGTGACGCAGGCCGTGCGCAGACCGGCCTGGGCGCAGCCCACGGTGGCGCGCAATCCGGCGCCG
>CAXTOE010000256.1:0-223 GCA_964245685.1 uncultured Acetobacteraceae bacterium
GCGTCGACGTCTTCGTAGAACGAGGGCAAGGTGATCACGCCGACCAGACGCTTGCTGTCGCCCTGGGTCACGGAATAGACCTTCGCCTTCGCCGCCCGGTCCTGCATGGTGATGGTGTTGCGGGTCAGGACGACGGTCTTGTTGGTCGCGTCGGGCCCGCTGTCGGCCGGCAGGATGTCGAGCCGGACCGTGGAATCGACCGCGCCGCGAATGAGCGCCACGG
>CAXTOE010000256.1:233-4685 GCA_964245685.1 uncultured Acetobacteraceae bacterium
CAACGCGGTGTTCGTCGAGGCGCAGGCCGCCGACGTCCTCGACGGCACCGGACGCACCCTGCGCGACCCCCCCGCTGCGGTCGCCCCCCGTCAGCTGGCCCGACAGGCTCGCCGGGCCGCCCGCCACCAGTTCGCGGATGGTGGCGTAGCCGTCGATGTCGGAGAGGACCGCGCCGATGCCGACCAGCGACAGCCGCATGGCGATGTCGAAGTCTTCCGCAGCCCGCGGTCCCAGGTAGTTGGTGTGCGGCTCGATGGCCATCGTGTAGGCGTTCATGAAGGCCTGGAAGGCGTCGGCGCTGTTGGTCTTGCCGAGGCGCTTCGAGGCGGTGTCGTAGCGCTTGTCGAGGACCTTCTCGATGTGCGCGTCGTCCGTAAGCAACCAGCCATCCCATCTTGATTCCCAGCCACCGGCATAGGAGCCTCCAGTCCACTTAACTTCTCCGTGGACTCGTGAACACTATTGACGAACAAGTGACCGTTGTGGGTCGGCGGCGCCGCAAGCACAGCGACGAATTCAAGGCACAAGTCGTTGCCGCGTGCAGCCAGCCGGGCACCAGTCCGGGCAGCACGGTGGCGCCACCGCCGAGCAGCAGCACGAGGGCGATGCCGCCGATCCAGGCGGCGCGGCGGCTGCCGGCGCCACCACGAGGCAGATCGCGGGAAACGGAGATGGTGTCCAGCTGACCGGTCATCTTGGGTTCCTGAGAGGGCGGAGGGGGCCGTCGCGGCGACGGCTAGCGGAGGAGTTGCGAGAACAGGATGTCGATGAACTGGCGCAGCGGACGATCGCCCTTCTCGAGGCGGGCACGCAGCACCGCACCCTCCCAGGCGTTGAGCACGAAGGTCGCGAGCTGCACCGGATCCGCGTCCGAGCGGATCTCGCCCGCTTGCTGCGCCTCGGCGATGCAGGCCCCCATGCGCCGGCTCCAGCCGGCGAGGATGGCGGAAAGCTTCTGCGAGATGATCTCGCTGTGGTCGGACAGCTCGGCGGCCATGTTGCCGACCAGGCAGCCGCAGGTGAAGTCGATCTGCGCCATGTCGTCGGCGACCTGCTCGAAGTAGCGGCGCAGCCGCTCGCGCGGCGCAAGGCCCGTGTCGCCAAGGATGCGCAGTCGGTCGCAGGTGCCGTCCGACCAGTAATGCTCGAGTGCGGCGGCGCCGAGCGCCTCCTTGCTCTCGAAGTGGTTATAGAACGAGCCCTTCGGCACCCCGGCGGCGTCGGTGATGTCCTGCACGCTGCATCCGTTGAAGCCGGACTTGCTGAAGGTCCGCACCCCGGCCTCGAGCAGCCGCTCGCGCACGTCGCTGGATGTGCATCTCACCATGAGCCCTGATATGACCGGTCATCTTGGATGTTCAAGAGGCATTGACGCCGTGACATGCCGGCCGCGATTACCGCGGTCTCGTCCGATTCGCCGCGGCGATGGAGCCGCGTGCCACCTTCCGGCCGCCGAAGCGTTGTCCGGCGAAACCTTCATCAGGACGACGCACATGATCGACCGCAGCCAGATCCGTGAGCACATGGAGGTCATCGGCGCCGATGGCGGCCATGTCGGAACCGTGGACCACGTCGACGGCGACCGGATCAAGCTCACCGAGTCCGATCGCGGCGCCGCCGGCCAGCATCACTTCATCCCGCTCTCGCTGATCGAGGAGATCGACGCCGACGCCGTGCGGCTGTCCTTCAAGGCGGAGCTCGCGCCCCAGTTCTGGGAGAGCTGAATCCGACGCGGCGGCGCGGTCACAGCCCGGCGCGCGCCGCCTCGATCAGCGCGTCCACGTCCGACAGCGCGGTGTCGAAGGCGCAGACCAGGCGGATCACGCCACGCGCCTCGCCCTCCGGCATCGCCCAGCGGTAGAACACGTATCCCGCCGCCTCCAGGGCGGAGATCAGCGCCCGCGGCAGCAGCACGAACAGCTCGTTGGCCTCGACCGGCTGCACGAGGCCGACGCTCGGGAGCGACGACAGCCCGCTCGCCAGGCGGGTCGCCGCCTGGTTGGCGCGGGCGGCGTTGCGCAGCCACAGCCCGTCCCCGAGGTAGGCGGCGAGCTGCGCGCTCAGGAAGCGCTGCTTCGACCAGAGGTGGCCGGCGCGCTTTCGTCGGCGGGCGAACTCGTGCGCCAGCGCGCGATCGAAGAACACCACCGCCTCCGCCGCCAGCGCCCCGTTCTTGGTGGCGCCGAGCGAGAGCACGTCCACCCCGGCCTTCCAGGTGACCTCGGCCGGCGTGCAGCCGAGGAACGACACCGCGTTGGCGAAGCGGGCGCCGTCCATGTGCACGCGCAGGCCGTTGGCGCGCGCCACCTGCGACAGCGCCGCCACGTGCGACGGCGTATAGCTGGTGCCCCACTCGGTGGCCTGGGTCAGGCTGAGCGCCATCGCCGGGCTCTGATGCACGCCGGTGTTGCGGCGCCGGGCGATGGCGCCCTCGAGCGCCCGCGGCTCGATCCGGCCGTCCGGGCTCGGCAGGGTCAGCAGCTTGGCGCCGCCGGTGAAGAACTCGGGCGCGCCGCCCTCGTCGTTCATGACGTGCGCGACCTCGTCGCAGTAGATCGACCCGTAGGGCGGCACCAGGGCCGACAGCGCCAGCGCATTGGCCGCCGTACCGGTGGCGACCGGGAACACCACCGTGTCGGTCTCGAACAGCTCCGAGACACGCTGCTCCATGCGCGTCGTCCACGGATCGGCACCGTACGAGCCGATCGCCCCCTGGTTGGCGGCCAGCACGGCCTCCATCACCCTTGGGTCCGCCGGCGAGACATTGTCGCTGCCGAAGTTCTTGCGTATCTGCGTCATGCATCCGTCCATGACGGCCATCCTGCCGTCCCGCCGGCGCAAGGTCCAGAACCCACCCTCTATGAGCCAGATCCAGACCCGCCTGATCGACGGCAAGCGGCGCGCCGCGGCGCTGACCGAGGACATCAGCGCCGGGGTGGCGGAGCTGGCGCGGGAGGGCTTCGTCCCCGGCCTCGCGGTGGTGCTGGTCGGCGCCGATGCCGCGAGCGAGGTCTACGTGCGCAACAAGGCGCGGCAGACCGGCGCCGTCGGCATGCGCTCCTTCTCCCACACGCTGCCGGAGAGCACGACGCAGGCAGAGCTGCTCGCCCTCGTGGCAAGGCTCAACGCAGACCCGGCGGTGCACGGCATCCTGGTGCAGCTGCCCCTGCCGGCCGCGATCGACGCCGCGGTGGTAATCGATGCGATCGATCCGGACAAGGATGTCGACGGTCTCGGACAGGTCAATGCCGGGCGGGTGGCACTCGACCGCCGGACCGACGGCCAGGGGGGACTGGTGCCGTGCACGCCGCTCGGCTGCCTGATGCTGCTGCAGGCCGAGCTCGGCAGCCTGCGCGGGCTGCACGCGGTGGTGATCGGACGCTCCAACCTGGTCGGCCGGCCGATGGCGCAGCTGCTGCTGCATGCCGACTGCACCGTCACCGTCGCCCACATCCACACCCGCGACACCGCGGCACTGGCACGCCAGGGCGACATCGTGGTCGTGGCGACCGGCCGGCAGGGCCTGGTGCGTGGCCACTGGATCAAGCCCGGCGCCACCGTCATCGATGTCGGCATCACCCGGATCATGACCGACACCGGCAAGACGCGGCTGGTCGGCGACGTGGTGTTCGACGAGATGCTCGGCGTCGCCGGCGCGATCACACCAGTGCCGGGCGGGGTCGGGCCGATGACCATCGCCTGCCTGCTAGGCAACACCCTGACCGCGGCGACGCGGCAGCGACGGCGTGCTCGGCCGCTCAGCGGCTGAAGCCCGGGACCTCCAGCAGGCTCACCTCGTAGCCGGTCTCCAGTTTCCTGAGCCTGAAGTCCTGACGCAGCAGCAGGTACGCCGGCTGGCCGTTGCCGGGCCGGAAGGCGGGGTTGCGCGACAGCACCCGGGCCGAGCAGACGGCATCGTCCCGGTCCCAGCCCGTCGCCCCAGCTCCGCGGGCGGGCTTCGGCATCTCCAGCACGGGCCGGTCGGTGAGGCCGACGACGTACAGGTTGCGCGACCGGCTGGCCTGATCGACGTAGGCGAGCACGTCGGGCTGGCCGCAGGGCGACCGCGCGCAGCCGCCCGCCGCCAGCGGCGCGGCCAGTGCTACCGTCAGCGCCAGCGCCCTCGGAACTCGGCTCATCCACGCCTCCATACGAACCGCCGGTCGCGGACGGGCTCGGCCAGGATGTCCACGTGGGCGATGCCGCGCTCGGCCTGTATCGCCATCACCCGATCGATCCCCGCCGGCTGCGCCTCACCCTGCGGCGTGATCACCGACAGCGCGTAGCCACGGCCGGTCAGCCAGGCCAGGTAGTCCGGCCCGGAGACGCCGGAGATGCCGGGCATCAGGTTGGGACTGAACTCGCTGATGATCACCGGGCGGTCGCGCCGGATGATCTCGGCGCAGCCGCTCAGCGCCAGGTACTCCGCGCCCTCGACGTCGACCTTGATC
>CAXTOE010000257.1:0-4433 GCA_964245685.1 uncultured Acetobacteraceae bacterium
CGCTGCCGCTCTGCTTCAGCTTCGGCGAGGGCAGCGAGCTGCGCCAGCCGCTCGGGATCTCGATCGTCGGCGGCCTGCTCGTGAGCCAGGCGCTGACCCTATACACGACGCCGATCGTCTACCTGTATCTCGACCGGCTGCGGCCGGCGGCGAGCCGATCCCGTGCCGCGACGGCACGGGCCTGACGAGCGGCTGGTGCATCAGCGTCGGATTACTCCCACTCGAGCGTGCCCGGCGGCTTCGAGGTGATGGCGTAGGTGACGCGGTTGATGCCGCGCACCTCGTTGACGATTCGGCCAGCCACGCGGTTCAGGAAGCTCATGTCGAAAGGATAGACGTCCGCGGTCATGCCGTCGGTGCTGGTCACCGCGCGTAGCGCGCAGGCCTGGTCGTAGGTGCGGCCATCGCCCATGACGCCCACGGTGCGCACCGGCAGCAGTACCGCGAAGGCCTGCCAGATCGCGTCGTACAGGCCGGCGGCACGGATCTCCTCGAGGAAGATGCTGTCGATGCGACGCAGCAGCGCCAAGCCGTCGCGCGACAGCGCGCCAGGGATGCGGATCGCCAGCCCCGGTCCCGGGAACGGATGGCGTCCGACGATGCTGTCCGGGATGCCGAGCTCGCGCCCGAGCACGCGCACCTCGTCCTTGAACAGCTCGCGCAGCGGCTCGACCAGCTTCATGTGCATGCGCTCGGGCAGGCCGCCCACGTTGTGGTGCGACTTGATCGTCACCGACGGGCCGCCGGTGAAGCTGACGCTCTCGATCACGTCCGGGTACAGCGTGCCCTGGGCGAGGAAGTCGGCACCGCCGAGCTTGCGCGCTTCCTCGTCGAACACGTCGATGAACAGCCTGCCGATGGTCTTGCGCTTGGTCTCGGGATCGGTGACCCCTTCCAGCGCGGACAGGAACAGCTCGCTTGCGTCGCGATGGATCAGCGTGATGTTGAAGCGGTCGCGGAAGGTGCGCACCACCTCCTCGCCCTCGCTTGCGCGCAGCATGCCGTGATCGACGAAGATGCAGGTGAGCTGCTCGCCGATCGCCGCATGGATCAGCACCGCCGCGACCGAGGAGTCCACGCCGCCGGAGAGGCCGCAGATCACCCGAGAGCTGCCGACCTGCTCGCGGATACGCGCGATCTCCATGTCGCGGAACCCAGCCATGGTCCAGGTGCCGCGGCAGCCGGCGACCGCGTGAGTGAAGTTGCGCAGCAGCGCCGCACCGTGCGGCGTGTGCACCACCTCGGGATGGAACATCAGGCCGTACAGACGACGCGCCTCGTCGGCGATGATGGCGTAGGGCGCGCCCTCGCTGACCGCGACCGCGCGGAACCCCGGCGGCAGGCGGCTGACCCGGTCGCCGTGACTCATCCAGACCTGCTCGCGGCCGCCGCGCTGCCAGGTGCCGCGTAGCAGGGCGGACTCCTCGAGGATGTCGACGTGCGCGCGTCCGAACTCGCGGTGCTCCGAGGACAGCACCTCGCCGCCGAGCTGGGCGCACATCACCATCTGTCCGTAGCAGATGCCGAGCACCGGCACGCCGAGCTCGAACAGCTCGTCCGGTGCGCGCGGTGAGCCCGCCTCCGGCACGCTGGAGGGGCCACCGGAGAGGATGACGCCGCGCGGCGCGAATGCCCGTATCCGCTCGATCGTCGCGGCATACGGCCAGATCTCGCAGTAGACGCCGCTCTCGCGCACCCGCCGGGCGATCAGCTGGGTGACCTGGCTGCCGAAATCCAGGATCAGGACGCGATCGTCGTGCAGTGTCTGTTCCAGCGGATTCATCTCGGGTGCTTTCGACGGGTCGTGCGCGGGGGTGAGCCTTCCGGCTTGCAGCATGGAAGCGCGGCCGCACGCAAGCATCGGCTGCGCCGGGGGGTATCGGCTGGCAGGCATCCGATCACGGGCCTAGGCTCCGCACCATCCCTCGATCAGCACGGATCGCGCCATGCGCCTGCCCCTTCTCGTCAGCATCGCGGTCTCGGGGCTCGGCGCGGCCACGGCCGCCGTCGCAGCGCCCGACCTGATCGGCCGTTGGACCGGCAGCCTGCACACACTGCAGGGGGTCTGTCCGGAGCAGCGCAGTTCGACGCTGGTGATCGACCGCAAGCACCTGAGCTTCGCGCCGGCGGACGGCGCGCTGGTGCTGCACGGCAGGCGCGGCGCCGATCCCACGCGCCTGCACGCCCAGCTCAGCCTGCCGGGGGTGGACCACAAGCCGGTGCCGATGGTGTTCGAAGGCCATCCCGACGGCGACGCGATCGCGGGCCTCTACGGCACCCCCACCTGCCGGGCGAAGATCCGGCTCGAGCGCCCGCAAGATCGGCCGCTGCAGCGTGCGCTCGGCCGCTGAGCACGTAGCGCCAGGGGTTGCACCGCCCGGTCATGTGGGTTAATTCCGCGCCCACGGCGGCACCCGTAGCTCAATTGGATAGAGCACCAGACTACGAATCTGGGGGTTGGAAGTTCGAGTCTTTCCGGGTGCGCCAGGATCGCCAGGACCGATGGTCAGACGAGGATCAGCCGGCGGCCCACTCGTGATCATCCTTGGCGAGAAGGAGGATGCGTCGTGCGGGAGCCAAGCTTGCAGTCGGATCAGGACGATCTGATCGACGCGTTGCGCGGTGTGCTCCACGGCGAGACCGACCTGATCGCCAACGCCGCCAACACCGCCGCCCTGTTGTTCGAGCGGCTGCCCGAGGTCAACTGGGCCGGGTTCTACTTCCTGCGCGGCGAGGAGCTGGTGCTCGGGCCGTTCCAGGGCCGCGTCGCCTGCGTGCGCATCGGCATGGGCCAGGGTGTCTGCGGCACCGCCGCCGCGCGACGCGAGAGCATCGTGGTGGCGGACGTCCATGTCTTCCCCGGGCACATCGCCTGCGACGCGGCCTCGCGGTCGGAGATCGTGGTGCCGCTGCTCCGCGAGGGACGGCTGCTCGGCGTGCTGGACATCGACAGCCCGGTTCCGGCGCGCTTTACCGAGGCGGACCGGGCGCTGTGCGAGCAGGTCGCAGCACTGCTGATGCAGGCGTTGCAGCCATAGCACGACCGGTCGCCGCCGCGCTCGCGGTGACGGTGCACCGGCGCAGGCTCCTGCTGGTGCGGCGACGCAACCCGCCGGATGCCGGGCTCTGGGGCTGCCCCGGCGGCAAGATCGAGGGCGGCGAGACGATCCATGATGCCGCCGCGCGGGAGCTTCGGGAGGAAACCGGCCTGCTGGCGCGTCCGCTGCGGCTCCTGACCCCGTTCGAGGTGATCCGCCGCGACGACGAGGGAGGGCTGGTCGGCCACTTCATCCTGCTGCCGGTGCTCTGCCGGTGGCTGTCCGGGACGCCGACTGCCGCCAGCGACGCGCTCGACGCCGCGTGGTTCGAGATCGACGGCCTGCCGCAGCGTCGATCCAGCCTGTCCGAGCACGTGCCGTCGCTGGCGCAGGAGGCGCTGGCCTGCGAGGTCTTGGTCGAAGGCGACCGCCTCAGGTGATGTCGAGCGACTGGATCACCGTCTCGATCTCCAGGAAGCTCGGCATGTGCTCGTTGGGCACCATCTTTCGGCCGCTCTCCACGCTGACCTGCGCCGGATGGCCGTGCAGGTGCGCCACCAGCACGGCGCGGATCAGCTCGAAATATTTCGCCTCCTCCATCACCACGTCGCGCAGCCTGGCCGCGACCGGCGCCACGACGCCGTAGGCGAGCAGGACGCCGAGGAAGGTTCCGACCAGGGCACCGCCGATCATCTCGCCGAGCACCGCCGGCGGCTGGTTGATGTGCGACATCGTCTTGATGACGCCAAGCACCGCGGCGACGATGCCGAGTGCCGGCAGCGCGTCCGACATGCTCTGCAGCGCGTGGCAGGGATGCAGCTCCTCGGCCAGCGTCTTCTTCAGCTCGCGCGCGATGACGTCGTCGATCTGATGCGGGTCGTCGACGTTCATGCCGACCATGCGCAGGTAGTCGCAGATCATGCTGCTGGCGTGATGATTGGACAGGATCCTCGGAAACTTGGCGAAGGCGCTGCTGCTCTGCGGACTCTCGATGTGCGGCTCGAGCGCCATCACGCCGCGCGTGCTGGCGAGGCGGACGAAGAAATACAGCAGGCTGAGCATCTCGATATATTCGGGCTTCTTGTACGACGAGCCCTTGATCACCTTCTTCAGGCCGGCGAGCGTGTGCTTCACGTCGTGCATCGAGTTGGCCATCACGAACGTGCCGATGGCCGCTCCCAGTATGCTCATCAGCTCGAACGGCATCGAGCCGAACAGCGGCCCGATCGCGCCTCCGGACGCGACGAAGCTGCCGAACACGCAGGCGAGCAGGAAGATCAGGCCGCCGATGGTCAGCATCGCACGAGGCTCACGGCGCGTGGACGGGCGGCTGCGGCCATGCGCGGTGCAGCGTCAGCACGACGCGACGATTGGCGGCGGCCAGCGGGTCGGCGG
>CAXTOE010000257.1:4443-4683 GCA_964245685.1 uncultured Acetobacteraceae bacterium
GCAGCAGCAGCTTACGGTCGGCGTAGCCGGTCACGTTGCTCAGCCTGGCGTCGGGAAGGCCCGCCGCCGCCAGCACGTCGCGAGCCGCGTCGGCGCGTCCCGAGGAGAGGCTCCAGTTGGACGGGAAGCCGGTGCGGTAGGGTGCCGCGTCGGTGTAGCCGTCGACCGAGACCGGTTCCGGCATCGCCTTGATGAACCGTGCAGCCACCCGCAGCAGCCCTCGCGCGCGCGGCGTCGGCG
>CAXTOE010000258.1:0-4677 GCA_964245685.1 uncultured Acetobacteraceae bacterium
CGTCAGGTCGACGGTGGAGCGTTCCAATCGGATCAGTTCGCGGCGCCCAGTTCCCCTGCGCTGGAGAATGCCGCTGATGCGCGCTGCAAGCTCCTACGGATCGACGGGCTTGACCACGAAGTCGTCGGCACCGGTCTCCAGGCCGGCGATCCGGTCCTCCGGACCGCCACGGGCGGTGAGCAGCAGGATCGGCAGGTTCTGGCCGACCAGCCGCAGCGAGCGGGTGAGCGACAGTCCGTCCTCGCCCGGCATGGTCACGTCGAGCACCATCGCATCGGGCTGCAGGAAGCCCAGCATCTGCCGCGCCTCCGCCGCCCCGGCGGCGGCGCTGACCCGGAACCCCTGCTCGGAGAGGTAGCGCTGCAGCAGCCGGCGCAGGCGGGCATCGTCGTCGACCACCAGCACGTGCGCGTCCAGCTCGCCGGCCGCCGCCCTGCCGAGACCAGCGGTGCCGCTCATCGTGGCGCATCCCGCGCATCAGGACGTGACGACTCCCGCGCATCAGGACGCGACGACTCCCGCGCATCCAGCAGCGCGCGGCTGCGCGGGTCCATCATCGCGTGCATCACCCGGCGGAACCCCTCGACGGCGCCGCCACCGGCCTCACGATAGGCCCCGGTGATCCGCTCGCGCTGTCGCTCGAACAGGCGCCGCTCCAGCGCACGGCCGGACTCCGTCAGGCTCAGCAGGCGCTGCCGGCGATCGTGCGTGCCGACCTCCTGCACCACGTAGCCGCGCCCGACCAGCTCGCCCAGCACCCGCGCCAGGCTCTGCTTGGTGATGCGCAGCAGCGCCAGCAGCTCGCTGACCGTGATCGCCGGCCCGCGGGCGATGAAGTGCAGCGCGCGGTGGTGGGCGCGGCCGAGGCCGAGCTCGTCGAGCACCGCGTCGGCCGACGCGGCGAGATCGCGATAGGCGAGGAAGAACAGGTCCTGCGCCAGCCGCATCTGCTCCTCGCGCAGGAACAGCACGCCGGTGCCGGCACCACCGGCCGGCTCCGGCGCCGCCCTGGCCTCGCGCGCCGGATCGCGGAACGGGGCGCGGCCCGGGTCGCGTTCCGTCTGGCGGCTCGGCTGGCGAGGAGGCTGATGCATCAGCAGCTTCGCGTCCATGGGTTCGGTCCCGATCTCCGGTGGCCGATCTGCGGTCGATCTTGCGAGCCGGAGTTAAGACAGCTTCATTGACTTGAAGGAAGAGGGCTTCTAGGTGCTCGGCTGGCTTCCCGCCCGGCGGCGGGTTGCCGGGAGGCGATGCAGATGGCGCTGGTGCCGTTCGACGACAGGGATGGCCGGATCTGGTGGGACGGGGCGCTGATCCCCTGGCGCGACGCCAAGCTTCACGCGCTGTCGCACGGGCTGCACTACGGCAGCGCGGTGTTCGAGGGGGAGCGCTCCTACAACGGCCATATCTTCAAGCTGCGCGAGCACACCGAGCGCCTGATCGAGTCCGGCCGCATCCTCGGCTTCGCGCTGCCGTTCTCGGCGCAGCAGATCGACGAGGCCTGCATCGAGGTGCTGGAGGCCAACGGGCTGACCGACGGCTACGTGCGTCCGCTGGCCTGGCGCGGCGCCGAGCAGCTCTCGGTGTCCGCCCGCCATACCAGCATACACCTGATGATCGCCGCCTGGTCCTGGCCCAACCTGTTCGGCGCCGACCGCCTCAAGGGCGTGCGGCTGGCGATGGGCAGCTGGAAGCGCCCGCATCCGGAAACCGCACCGACCCGCTCCAAGGCCGCAGGCCTCTACATGATCGGCACCATGTGCAAGAACGACGCCGAGGCAGCCGGATACGACGACGCGCTGATGCTGGACTGGCGCGGCCAGGTCTCGGAAGCCACCGGCGCCAACATCTTCTTCGCCGTCGACGGCGCCCTGCACACGCCGGTGCCGGACTGCTTCCTCGACGGCATCACCCGGCGCACGGTCATCGCGCTGGCCCGCCGGCGCGGCATCGCGGTGGTCGAGCGCGTCATCCTGCCCGATGAGATGGCGCAGGCCAGCGAGGTGCTGCTCGCCGGCACCGCCGCCGAGGTGACGCCGGTACGCCAGATCGGCGAGCTGCATTTCGCGCCCGGACCGCTGACCGAGCTGCTGCTCGCCGACTACGAGGCGCTGGTGCGCATGCCGCCGGACCAGGTCGCGGCACGGCTGGCGGCGTAGCCGACGCCGCGGCGCAGCGCCCCGGTGGCGCGGCCGAAGCGGCCGAGCTCGGACATGCGACGATCCAGGAACGCCTCGGTGGCCGGACCACCGCTCTCGTCCTGCAGCCAGAACAGCAGGGTCGCCGCGTAGATCCCGCTCAGGATCGCCCGCTTGCTGTACCAGCTCATGTCGGCGGCGGTGTCGCCGGCCGCGTGCCAGATCGAGTCCACCGTGCGGGCGACGCTGCGCAGGGCGGCCAGCCGATGGCCCGGCAGCGACAGCACCGACAGGCCGCGGCGGATCGCCTCCCGCTCGCCCTCGGCCTGCCGCAGACGCAGCAGGATCAGGCCGCGCACCCTCGCACTCAGCCTGGTCTCGAGGATCGTGTCCGCCGCCTGCTCCATCCGCCGGTCACCCAGATCGGCATGCGCCTCGACCATCTCGACGGCACCCCCGGGGAACAGCAGGTCGGCATCCGGGCCGGCGGCGGCGCGGATCGCGCGCACGCTCCAGCCCTGCCCCGCGCCGTACGGCAGCATCGCCAACAGGGCGGCGTCGCGCGCCTCGCTGCGCTCGATCGGCCCGGGAAAATCCGTCACCGCGGCCCGCTGCGCCACATCGATCAGGCCTGGCAGCAGGCGAGGCACCAACGCGGCGAGCGCGAGGCCGAGCCTCATGCCGGCATGCCGTGGCGCGCGAGCTCGTCCTCGAAGCCGAGGCGGGTCAGGTCCGTCATGCGCATCGGGTAGAGGATCCCGTCCAGGTGGTCGTGCTCGTGCTGCAGCACCATCGCGAGGAACCCGCTGGCCTCGCCGCGCACCGGAGCGCCCTCGCGGTCGAAGCCCTCGTAGCGCACCCGGAGATGACGCGGCACCGCGCCGCGCAGGCCGGGGATCGACAGGCAGCCCTCGATGCGATGCGCCATCTCCTCGCCGAGCGGCGTGATCACCGGGTTGATCAGCGCCTGCACCGGCAGCGGCGGGTCGTCGGGACCGGTGCTGCGGGCTTCCGGCACGCTGTAGACGAAGGCGCGCAGCCCGACATGCACCTGAGGTGCGGCGAGCCCGGCGCCGCGCGCGTCGTGCATGGTCTCGATCATGTCGTCGATCAGGGTTCGCACCGACGCAGCCCCTGGGTCCGGGACCTCCGCCGCGCGGGCGAGCAGGATCGGATGACCCATGCGGGCGATCTTGAGCAAGGTCATGCACGGCTCCGGTTCGGCGACTGCGCAGCAGATGAGACCGGAGAAGGGTTTGTGCAACCGCCGGCCGCCGTGCTATGGCACGCCCCTCTCGAAGACCGCGCCGGATGTGGATCGATACGGTCCTCGTCCTGGTTCGCGGCGAGATGCGATTGAAACCCGGTCCGGCGATGGTGGACGGGTGATTCGAGAACAGGAGTTCAGGGCACAGTGCAGGTTCTTGTCCGCGACAACAACGTCGACCAGGCGCTCAAGGCGCTCAAGAAGAAGATGCAGCGCGAAGGCATCTTCCGCGAGATGAAGCTGCGCCGCCACTACGAGAAGCCCTCCGAGCGCAAGGCGCGCGAGGCCGCCGAGGCGGTACGTCGCGCCCGCAAGATGGAGCGCAAGCGGCTCGAGCGCGAAGGCTTCTAGCCTCCGCCGCGCCTCCCTGCCGTCCGGGCGCGACCGTTGGAAGACAGGCTGATCGAACGGCCGGGCCGGCTCGATCAGGCGGACTTCGCGTCCGAGATCGGCACCCTCCACGAACATTCTCCCTGGATCGCCGCAGAGGCGTGGCATCAGCGTCCCTTTGCCGACCGCACCGCGCTCCTCGAGGCGACGCGTCGCGTCGTGCGCGCGGCGACGAGGCCGCAGCAGCTCGCCCTGATCCGCGCGCATCCCGACCTCGCCGGCAAGTTCGCCCGCGCCGGGACGCTCGGGCCGCAATCCGCCCGCGAGCAGGGTGGCCTCGGGCTCGACCACCTCGACGAGGTCGAATTCGAGCGGTTCGACCGCCTCAATGCCGCCTACCGGGACAAGTTCGGCATCCCCTTCGTCATCGCGGTGCGCGCGCAGACCCGCGAGGGCATCGTCGCCGCCTTCGAGACCCGCCTGCAGCACGACCCGGAGACCGAGATCGTGACCGCGCTGGACGAGATCGACAGGATCGCGGGCTTCCGGCTGTCCGCCCTCGCCTGACACGGGCGGGTCGGATCATGGTCCCGGCCAACCCGGGCCCCACCGACCCCCCCCGGGCGAGCCCAAGTCGCTCAGCTCCTCATGGTGCAGCAGGTGGACGCCGTTGGTGGCGGCGAGCTCGCGGGCGTGCCGGGTGAACTCGGCGTTGGACACCACCGCCGCGTAATCCGCCCGGTGATGCGCGCGCGCCGCCGCGACCTGCTGCACCGCGCGGTTGCCGACCGGCCGGCCATAGAGCTTGCATTGCAGCACCAGCGACCGCCGACCGCGTCGGGCCAGCACGTCGGTGCCCTGATCCCCGCCAGCCGCAGTGACCCGCGCGTCCCAGCCGGCGCGGCGCAGCAGTAGCGCGCAGAGCCGCTCGTACTCGATCGG
>CAXTOE010000259.1:0-4660 GCA_964245685.1 uncultured Acetobacteraceae bacterium
GTCGGCCACCTCGCGGGTGCCGACGATGTTGGTGAGCAGTCCCTCGCAGGGGTTGAGCTCGACCATCGGCACGTGCTTCAGCGCCGCCGCGTGGAACACCAGCTCGGGGCGATACTGGTCGAACACCGCCTGCATCCGCGCGCCGTCGCGGGTGTCGGCCAGCACGATGGCGCGCGACAGCAGGGGTGCGGACTCGGCCAGCTCGATGTCGATCTGCCACAGCGCGTATTCGCCGTGATCGAGCAGCACCAGCTGCGACGGCTGCAGCGAGGCCACCTGCCGCGCCAGCTCGGCGCCGATGCTGCCGCCGGCGCCGGTGACCAGCACGCGCCGGCCGCGCACCAGGCGCGCCATGCCGTCGCGGTCGAGCGGCACCTGCGGCCGGTTGAGCAGGTCCTCGATCGCCACCGGTCGCAGCTCGACGCGCGCCGCCGGCGATAGCGAGGTCGGGTTCGGCGGCCGCCGCACCGCGATGCCGCGTGCGTCGGCGAGCTCGATCAGCGCCGCCAGCGCCTCGCCGCGCAGCTCCGGCTCGGTGACCACCAGCGCCTGCGGCGCGCGATCGGCGGCGATCAGGCGATCGAGCACCGCGGCGGCGTCGCCCACCGTGCCCAGGATGCGGTGGCCCTGGATGCGACGGCCCGGCTGATGACCGCCCTGGGCGAGCAGTCCCAGGATGCGCAGCGGCGAGGAGCGGTCGCGGTGGATCGCGCGCAGGAACAGGTCGGCGGCGACGTCGGCGCCGACCAGCAGCACCGGCTGCACCGCCTCGGCCGACAGCCGCACCCGCTTGGCCTGGGCGAGCCGGTAGCCGATGCGCAGGCTGCCGAGCAGCACCAGCATGGTCATCGCGTGGATGATCGGGAAGGTGACGCTGGGCAGCGGGAAGCCGGTGACGTGGAACAGCAGCGCGAACAGCGCCGCACTGACCACCGAGCCGCCGGCGATGCCGAACAGGTCGGCGACACCGGAGAAGCGCCAGTACTGCAGCGGCATGCGGAACGGCACGCCGCCGACCAGCAGCGTGATGGCGCCGCCGGCGACGAACCAGAGCGGGTGGATCAGGCCGCCCTGCGGATCGGCCAGGTAGCGCGCGATCGGTGCGGCGGCGGCCGCGAACGCGCCGTCGATCGCCATGTTGACGAGGATGCGGGTGAAGGATCTGATCCGGGGTGGACGCGGGGCCATCATGCCCAGCCCTATACGCGCGGCGCGCCATAAGGCAAGGGCGCGGCACGAAGCCGGGCCCGCACCTCCTGCCCAGATCCCGCCAGAGGCAAACCGCTGGAATCTTTCCGTTTACTTGATGCGGTATGGGGCGCGGGGGCTTCGGCGACCGCCTCGCGGGAGGTTCAGGGCATCGGTCTGGTCTGGCCCTGCACCGCCCTCGCCCTGATCTCGGCGCTGCTCGTCCGGGCGATGATCGGCGTCGCGGTCCTCGATACGCCGGGCCATCGCAGCTCGCACGACCGGCCGCCGCCGAAGGGCGGCGGCGTCGGCGTGATGACGGCGTTCCTGCTCGGCGCAGCCTGGTTGGGGGTCGGCGGCACCATGCTCGTCGGCATCGTGCTGCTGGCGCTGGTCTCCTGGCTCGACGACCTGCGCCAGTTCCCGCCGCTGGTGAAGCTCGCGGCGCAGGCGATGGCGGCCGCCCTGGTGCTGCTGGGGATCGGCAGGCTGCCCGGCGATCCGTGGTTCACGATACCTCTCGGCTTCGGCTGGCTGATCGTCGTGACCAACGCGCTGAACTTCATCGACGGGCTGAACGGCCTCGCCGCCGGCAGCATGGCGATCGCCTGCCTGTGCGTCGGCGCGCCCGGCGCGGCGCCGCTGCTGCTGGCGGCCAGCCTGGTCGGCTTCCTGCCGTTCAACTACCCGAGGGCGCGCATCTTCCTGGGCGACGTGGGCAGCCAGAGTGCTGGCCTCAGCGTGGCGGCGTTCGGGTTGCTGCGCTGGCAGGACGATGCAGCGTTCGGTTCGATGCTGGCGATGCCGCTGCTGCTGTCCGGTATCTTGTACGACGTGGGCTTCACCCTGTGCCGCCGCTGGCGGGCGAGCGAGCGCCTGCTGGAGGCGCATCGCGGACATCTTTATCAAGTGGCGTTCCGCAGCGGGGTCCCGGCCCCGTGGGTCGCCGCCCTGCACTGGGGCTTCGTGCTGTGGGGGGGCGGCTGCGCGCTGACGCTCCGCCTCGGTTGGATGCCGACGCCGGCGCTCACGGCCCTGGTGCTCGCGCTCCTGCCGCAGTTCGCCTGGACCGCGTTCGTGATCCGCCGCGCCCGCGATGCCGCGATCCTCGACTGGTAGCGGAGGATGCGGCGCACCCTCCGCCACGCGCCGCAGGTGCCGGGCGGACCCGGCTCTCAGCTCTGGGTCAGGTGCAGCTCGATGCCCTGGCCGGCGCCGGAGAGGCGGGCACCCTTGGTGACGTCGTCGATGCGCAGCTCGACGCCGTTGCCGTTCTTCAGGTAGCGGCCGCCGAGCCCGTTGCCCAACGTGGCCTCGCCGTCCGCGGCTCCGTAGGTGCCGTCGAAATCGTGCAGGTGCTTGAGCCCGTAGACGCGGCCGTGACCGACCACGGTGGAGAAGCCGACCGCCGCGACGTCCACGCCCTTCACCGTGAAGTGGTAGTCGTGGCCCTTGTAGCGCAGCACGCCGTTGCCCCAGGTGAAGCCGATACCGACATCCGCTGCCTTGGCGGTGATGGTGACGTGGCCGCTGACCGGTCCCGCGGCACCCGGATCCCTGGCGGCGAGCGCGGGCGCGGAGAAGAGGACGAGGCCGGCGGCGAGGGTTGCCATCCGCATGATGCGATCCTTTCGAACGATGAATAGCTCTGTCCGCGAAATGAGACGCGCGGAACGCTGCACTATCGTTCGAGAACGCGGCCGGTTGCAACGCACCCGGAGATCCCCATTCGACCGAGGCTCCGAAGGCGCGCTACCCGCTTCCCGGCGGCCGCACCGAGGTTCGGTGCGTCGGTCGATCAGCCCGCGGCGCGTCGCGAGCTGGACTCGGAGGCGTGGCCGCCCTTGCGTGCCGCGCTGGACGCCTCGGTCATGATCGAGCGCAGCTCGCGCAGGTAGGCGGCACCCTTGAGCGTGCGCTGCACCAAGATCGAGCGACGATCCATCGGATCGACCTTGCGGCGCGCGAGGTCGAGTTCGCCGAGCCGGTCGAGCGCGCGGGTGATCGCGGGCTTGGAGACGTTCAGCTCGGCGGCCAGGCCGCGCACGGTGTGGGCACCTTCCTGCAGGTAGCAGGTCAGGAACACGCCCAGCTGGCGGGCGGAGAGGTCGGGGCCGTCACGACGGACCATGGAGACGATAGTGTCCCGCAACGTGCCGACGAGCTGGTCGGAGGGAGAGGCTTGCGCCATGAGAAGATCCTTTCTTCAACGATATGACCGAACAGGGTCTAGTTTTGATAGCCGTATCGCCGAAGCAACACGCCGATTGGCCGTCCTACCACGATATGGAACGACCGGTGATGTTTATAGACATGAGAAACGAATTGGTTCAGTCGCAATTACGTTACCGAGATGTTTTCCGAAGCTCTAATCTTAACGAAGGTTAACAAAGCGCTGAAAACCGCCCTCAATCCCTGGGCGTCGCCTCCTTCCGGCCTCCCCGGGCTCGAGGTGTCGTTCCACGCGTAGGTATCGAGATGTGCCCACGCGATGGCTGCGGGGACGAATCGGCGCAAGAACAGCGCGGCGACGACCGCGCCCGCCATCGGTTTCGATGAGATGTTGTTCAGGTCCGCTACCGTGCTGGAGAGCCAGCTGTCGTACGGCTCGTGCAGAGGCAGCCGCCAGAGCCGGTCGTGCGCCGCCTCGCCGCCGCGCAGCAGCGATTCGGCCAGCCGGTCGTCGTTGCTGAACAGGGCGGGCAGGTCGGGGCCGAGCGCCACTCTTGCCGCGCCGGTCAGGGTGGCGGCGTCGATCAGCCAGGTCGGCCGGTGCTCGCAGGCCTCGGCGAGCAGGTCGCACAGCACCAGGCGACCCTCGGCGTCGGTGTTGCCGATCTCCACGTGCAGCCCCTTTCGCGTCGCGATCACGTCGGAGGGACGCATCGCGTCGCCGGAGACGCTGTTCTCGACGCAGCCCAGGCGCAGCTGCAGGCGCACCGGCAGGTCGCGGTCCATGACCAGCCGTGCCAGGCCCAGCATGATGGCGGCACCCCCCATGTCCTTCTTCATGCGCAGCATCGCCGCCGCCGGCTTCAGGTCGTAGCCGCCGGTGTCGAAGCACACCCCCTTGCCGACCAGCGACAGCAGCGGCGAATCCTCCCGCGCACCGGAACCGCTCCAGCTCGACGAGAACATCATCGGCGGCCGCGCCGAGCCGCGCCCGACCGCGTGCACCGCAGGATAGTCGCGCGCCAGCGCCTCCCCCTCGACGATCGACGAGACCGCGCCGAACCCGTCGCAGACCCGCATCGCCGCCTCGGCCAGCTCGCGCGGTCCCAGCCGGTTCGCCGGCGTGTTGATCAGGTCGCGCGCCAGCCAGATCGCCCGCGCCTGCGCCGCGCCGAGCCCGTCGCCACCCGGATCGACCAGCGATGGCCGCCGGTCGGCGCCGGTTCCCGCATCGTCGGCGCTGCGGAAGCCCTCGAAGCGGTAGGCGCCGAGGCTGAAGCCGAGCACCGCGTCCTGGGCG
>CAXTOE010000260.1:0-4658 GCA_964245685.1 uncultured Acetobacteraceae bacterium
TGCCCTCCCTGTTCGACCCGATCCGCCTCGGCGCGATCGCCTGTCCCAACCGGATCCTGATGGCGCCGCTGACCCGCGGCCGCGCCAACGCGGCGCATCTGCCGACGCCGATCATGGTGGAGTACTACGCCCAGCGCGCCAGCGCCGGGCTGATCATCTCCGAGGCCACCGGCATCAGCCAGGAGGGGCTCGGCTGGCCGTACGCGCCCGGCATCTGGTCCGCCGAGCAGGTGGCGGCCTGGGTCCCGGTGGTCGAGGCGGTGCATCGCGCCGGTGGCCGCATCGTCTGCCAGCTCTGGCACATGGGCCGGATCGTGCATCCGGACTTCCTCGGCGGCGCCTCCCCGGTGGCGGCTTCCGCCACCACCGCACCCGGCCACGCGCACACCTATTCCGGCAGCCAGCCCTACCATCGGGCGCGCGCCCTCGAGCTCGAGGAGATCCCGCGCCTGCTGGAGGATTATCGCCGTGCCGCCGGCCATGCCCGCGACGCCGGCTTCGACGGGGTGGAGGTCCACGCCGCCAATGGCTACCTGATCGACCAGTTCCTGCGCGACGGCGCCAACGCGCGCACCGACGGGTACGGCGGCGCCGTGCCCAACCGCATCCGCCTGCTGCGCGAGGTCGCCGAGGCGGTGGCCGCGGTGGTCGGCGGCGACCGCACCGGGGTCCGGATGTCGCCGAACGAGCCGATCCAGGGCGTGCAGGACAGCGACCCGGTATCGCTGTTCACCGCCGCCGCCGCCACCCTGCGCGAGCTCGGCATCGGCTTCATCGAGCTGCGCGAGCCCGGCATCGAGGGCACCTTCGGCCGCGCCGCGCGGGCGCCGGTGGCGCCGACGATCAGGCAGGCGTTCGGCGGCCCGGTGGTGCTGAACTCGGACTATGACGGCGTGCGCGGCCAGGCGATGCTGGATCGCGGCGAGGCGGACGCGATCGCCTTCGGCCGCACCTTCCTGGCCAATCCCGACCTGCCCGAGCGGATACGTCAGGGTGCCCCGCTCAACAAGGACGTGCAGGCGACCTGGTACAGCCAGGGCACTGAGGGCTACATCGACTACCCGACGCTCGATGCGGCCTAGAGCAACATCGCCGGTGTGAGGCTGATCCGGCCGGGACACGCCGGCGACCCGACGCGGCCGCAATAATAAGACTCGGGCGCATATAATTAAGAATCCAGATCATTGTTGATCACCGAAATTACTTGATCACGGAACCGTGATGTTGGTAATGATCTGTATCGGATGAGAAGACGACGCCATCTGGTCTTCGCGTCGAGCCGAAGTAAACATTTAGTTATTTTAATATAACTTTGCCGGAAGGACTTGCGATCATGTCTGCCATGAATTTCAGCGGCTCCGCCCAGACCAGCAACGCCCCGTCGGCCTTCCTGCCGGGTCCTGTGCGCGCCTTGCCGCAGGCCGCCGCCGGCCTCGACGCGATGACCGCGCAGGCCTTCGCCGCACCGGCGCGTATCGGTGCCGTGCTGCCCGCGGCGGCCGTCTCCGCCGGCTTCGCGACACTGCCCTCGATCGGCGGATCCGCCTCCCACCTGATCAGCGCGGTCGCCTCGAACGTCAACGGCGGCGTGCACGTGCTCACCCACGTCAGCTGAGCGACGCGCCGGCCCCGCAGGCCACGCTCAGCCTCGCGCCGGCGGGTCGGCCGTCCGCAGCAGGTACCTGACCGTCTTGGTGCCGTCCCGCAGCACGGCGCGGCCCATCTCGGCGAAGCCGAGGCTCGCATGCAGCGCGTCCGACGCCGGGTTCGGCGGATCGAGATTGACCTCGCAGCCGATCCGCGCGTGACCCGCCGCCGCCGCGCGGCGGAACAGGTCGGCATAGAGACGCCGCGCATGACCTCGCCCACGCGCCTCGGCCGCGACCGCGATCCGGTCGACATAGACGAAGGCCTCGAACCGCTTGCGGAACCAGGCGAAGTTCGGGCTGCCGTACGCGGCGTGCTGGTCGAACGCCAGCAGGAATGCCTCCGCCCGGCCGACCCGGCGCGCGTGGAAGGCGCGGCCCAGCATGGCGGAGAGCGCCGCCGTATCGAGCCATGACAGCTCCGCGGCGTGCAGGTTGTTCAGGCGCAGGATCTCCGCCTCGTCCTCCGGCGTGATCGCCAGCGGGGCGTCATCGGCCGCCTCGCGCATCTGCCGCTCCGCCGCTTCCGAGCCTGGCCGCGCCCTAGACGTCGAGCAGCTCCACGTCGCGGGCGTGCTCCTGGATGAACTGGAAGCGCAGCTCCGGCCTGCGGCCCATCAGGCTCTCGACCATGGCGCTGGTGCGCGCGCGATCCTCCGGAGGTGCCACCACCTTGAGCAGGGTGCGCCGGGCGGGATCCATCGTGGTCGATTTCAGGTCCGCGGTCGGCATCTCGCCGAGCCCCTTGAAGCGGCTGACCTCGACCTTGGCACCGGCCTTGAAGGCGGAGCGCAGCTTGCGCTCGCGGTCGCGGTCGTCCATCGCGTACACCGTCTTCGCACCCTGGGTGAGGCGGAACAGCGGCGGCTGCGCCAGGTAGAGGTGGCCGAGCCGGATCAGGTCGGGCAGCTCGCGGTAGAAGAAGGTCATCAGCAGCGAGGCGATATGGGCGCCGTCGACGTCGGCGTCGGTCATGATGATGACGCGGCCGTAGCGCAGCCGGGCGATCTCGGCACGCTCGCCGACGCCGCAGCCCAGCGCCTCGACCAGGTCGCGCAGCTCCTGGTTCTGGCGCAGCTTCTCGGTGCTGGCGCTGGCGACGTTGAGGATCTTGCCGCGCAGCGGCAGCACCGCCTGGGTCTCGCGCAGCCGCGCCTGCTTGGCCGAGCCGCCGGCGCTGTCGCCCTCGACCAGGAAGATCTCCGTCTCGGCGGCGCGCTCGCTGGTGCAGTCGGTCAGCTTGCCGGGCAGGCGCAGACGCCGGGTGGCGGACTTGCGCGGCGTCTCCTTGAGCTCGCGCAGCCGTCGCCGCTCCTCCGCGCGCTCGATGATGAAGGCGAGCAGGGTGTCCGCCTGCGCCGGGTGGCCGGACAGCCAATGGTCGAAGCGGTCGCGCAGCGCGGTCTCGACCAGGCGCGTCGCCTCGCCGCTGGTCAGCTTCTCCTTGGTCTGGCCCTGGAACTGCGGCTCGCGGATGAACACCGAGAGCTTGGCGGCGACGGCTCCGACCAGGTCATCCGCGGTGACCTGCAGGGCGCGCTTGTTGTGTCGGTGCTCGCCCCAGGCGCGCAGGCCGCGCAGCAGCGCGTTGCGGAAGCCCGCCTCGTGGGTGCCGCCGAGCGGCGTCGGGATCGTGTTGCAGAAGCTGGCCAGCGCCGCCTCGCCGGACTCCAGCCAGGCGATCGCCCACTCCAGCCGTCCGGTGGCGACGCCAGACGCGGCCGGCAGCTCCGCCTCGCCCGACCAGGCCTCGGCCAGGCGGCCCCCCTCGCCGATCTCGTCGCGCAGGCTGTCGGCCAGCCCACCGGGAAAATGCAGCAGCGCCTCCGCCGGCACCTCCTCGCCGCTGCGTGCGGGGGCGGCGAGCAGGCTCTCGTCGCAGCTCCAGCGCAGGGTCACGCCGCGGAACAGGAACGCCTTGGAGCGGCACAGCCGATACAGACGCAGTGGGTCGAACTGCAGGGCGCCGAAGATCTCGGTATCCGGCACGAAGCGGATCTGGGTGCCGCGCCGGTTCTGGGTGGCGCCGATGCGGGAGAGCTTGGTGACCGGCCGGCCGCGCTCGTACTCCTGGCGCCACACCGCGCGGTCGCGCGCCACCTCGACCTCGAGCCGCGACGACAGCGCGTTGACCACCGAGGAGCCGACCCCGTGCAGGCCGCCGGAGGTGGCGTAGGCGTGGCCGGAGAATTTGCCGCCCGAATGCAGCGTGGTGAAGATCACCTCCAGCGCCGAGCGGTCGGTGAATTTCGGATGGCGGTCGACCGGGATGCCGCGCCCGTTGTCGCGCACGGTGAGCCGGTTGCCGGCCTCGAGCGCGAACTCGATCAGGCTGGCATGGCCGGCCACCGCCTCGTCCATGGCGTTGTCCAGGATCTCGGCGGCGAGATGATGCAGCGCGGTCTCGTCGGTGCCGCCGACATACATGCCGGGACGGCGGCGGACCGGCTCCAGCCCCTCCAGCACCTCGATGTCGCGCGCCGAGTAGCTGTCCTCGGGCAACGCCGACGCCGGGCCGAGCCTGGTGGCGGCGGCCTTGCCAGTGACGGGCTTAGTGGCGGCGGGCTGAGTGACGGCGGGCCGGACGGTCTTGCGCGGCGACCGGCCCGGGGCGCGCGGGAAGAGGTCGTTCATGGTGCGTTCTTGCGTGTCCCGCAGGCGCCGGTCAAGGCCGGTGCGTGCGCCGGTGGGTGCGCCGGTGCGTGCGCCGGTGCGGGTGCCGGCCGGCGATCTTCGGCCAGCCGCTCAGCCCCTGTGGCGGACGCTACCGCGCGGGTGCCGCACCCTGCCGCTCTCCTTGACGCGCGGCGGGACGGCGCAGCTGTCGTAGGCGGCGGGCTGCACGATGTCCTTGGCCTCGGCGTAGCCGCCGAGATCGCCGACGCTGTCGAGGGCCGCCACCTCGTCGAACATGCTGACCCGCTGGTCGCAGAACTGCGTCCCGGCCTGCAGGCCGCGCTCGGACTCGACGTTGGCGAGCTGGGTGATGTAGTCGTCCCGCTGCTTCTGGGC
>CAXTOE010000261.1:0-4656 GCA_964245685.1 uncultured Acetobacteraceae bacterium
GACCCGCAGCAGATCATTCGGGACGTCATCAGCAAGGCCCCGGATGCGACCGTGTTGAGCGACCTAGATGCCACCGCCGCCTGGGCGCGGGCGCACGGGCGTGGCGGCGCGCGTCTCGCGGTTACCGGTTTCTGCCGCGGCGGCCGCGACACCTGGCTGTACGCGGCCCACAACCCGACACTGAGGGCCGCCGTCGCCTGGTACGGGCCGGTCGGCGGGGCGCCGAGCGCGATCCAGCCGCACACGGCGCGGGAGCTGGCTCCGGGCCTGCGCTGCCCGCTGCTCGGGCTGTACGGCGCCGCGGACCAGAGCATTCCGGTGGATCAGGTCGAGGCGGCCGCGGCGGCCGCGCGGCAGGCCGGCAAGACGGTGGAGATCGTGATCTATCCCGGTGCCGGACACGGCTTCCATGCCGATTACCGGCCGAGCTACGACCGCGCGGCGGCGGAGGATGGCTGGCGGCGCATGCTGGCCTGGTTCCGCGCCCACGGCGTGGCCTGACCGGCTGCGGTAGGTTGCCGAGACGGGATGCCAGGAGCCTGTCGAGGGCTTTGTCCTTGACCCCTTCAGGCCGGAGGCCCCAGACCCCACTTCCAGAGCAGCGGATCTAAGAGGCCTCGCATCCACGCGGCCGGGGGGCCACGCCCCTGCGTTCAACCAGGGGTAAAGATGTCGCAACCTGTCACGTCGGCGCCGGACCCGGCTCACGATCCACGCACCTCCGCCATCCTCGATATCATCGCCAAGGAGACGCAGCTCGACCGGGAGTCGCTGACGCTGGACGCTTCGATCGAGGGGCTCGGCATCCCGTCGCTCGACATGGTGCAGACGATCTTCGAGATCGAGGCTCGCTACGAGGTCGAGATCCCCGTGGTTTCCGATCGCGCCGGCGCCGAGTTCAGCACCATTGGCGACCTTGTCACCCACGTGCTGCGGGCCATCGACGACGCGTCGGCTTCCGCGACCGGACGGCTTCCGGGAGCCGCCACCGGGTGAGGCGCCGCGTCGCCATCACCGGCCTCGGCGCGATCGCCTCGACCGGAGCGGATGTTCCCGGCCTGTGGGACGCGATCAAGCGCGGCGCCTCGGGCATCGGACCGATCGCCAACATCCCGACGCAGCGGCTGTCGGCGCGCGTGGCCGCCGAGATACGCGGCTTCGATCCGCTGGTGCATTTCGACCCGCGACGGCTGGCGCTGCTGGACCGGGCAGCCCAGCTCGCGCTGGTCGCGGCGCGGGAGGCGGTGCGCGACGCGGGGATCGACACCAGGGCGGCAGGCAGCCGCGGCGGGGTCGTGCTGGGTGCGGCGATCGGCCAGGAAACCATCGACGCGTCCTACCACGCCCTGTACGGCGAGGGGGCCAGCCGGGTGCATCCGTTCTCCGTGCCGCGTATCATGCCGAGCGGGTCTGCCAGCCACGTCTCGATGGAGCTCGGGCTGCGCGGTCCCACGGTCGCCATGGCTTCGGCCTGCGCCTCGGCCAACCACGCCATCGGGCACGCCTTCCAGATGGTCCGCGCCGGCATGCTGGATGTCGCCGTGACCGGCGGCGCCGACGCCTCGGTCGTCGTCGGTGTGCTCAAGGCGTGGGAAGGGCTGCGGGTGCTCAGTCCGAACGTATGCCGGCCGTTCTCCGCCGACCGCAGCGGGCTGGTGATCGGCGAGGGCGGCGCGATGCTGGTGCTGGAGTCCTGGGACGAGGCGGTGGCGCGCGGCGCCACCATACAGGCCGAGCTGATCGGGTTCGGCAGCTCCGCCGATGCCGGCAACATCACCGCCCCCGATGCCGTCGGCGCGGCCGCCTCCATGCGCGCGGCGCTGGAGGATGCCGGCCTGCCGCCGCAGGCGGTGGAGTACGTCAACGCGCACGGCACCGGCACCCGGCTGAACGACCGCATCGAGGTCTCGGCGCTGCGCACCGTGTTCGGCGCCCATCTCGACCGCATGCCGGTCTCCTCGACCAAGTCGATGCTGGGTCACTGCATGACCGCGAGCGGGGCGCTCGAGCTGACCGCCACGGTGCTGGCGCTGCGCCACGGCATCCTGCCGCCGACGATCGGCTTCACCACGCCGGATCCGGAGTGCGACATCGACTGCGTGCCGAACACCGCGCGGGACGCATCGGTCGAGATCGCGCTGTCGAACTCCTTCGCCTTCGGCGGGCTGAACGCGACCCTGGTCGTGCGCCGCGCCGCCTCGCTTCCGCATCGCCGCTAGGTTGCGCGCGGACACCATGACCCGGGTCGCCGCCAGATGACGCCGCACATCAACCGCATCGGCACGGCCGTCCCCGAGCACGACGTGCACGTGCCCTTCCTCGCCTTCGCCCGCACGCTGCTGACCGACGACCGCGCGCGCATGGTGTTCGAGCGCATGGCCGAGCGTTCGGGTATCGCGCACCGCTACTCCGCGCTGCGTCCGGGCAACATGCAGGCCGGCGAGGTCGATGCGGACGGCTTCTACCGGCGAGGCAACTTCCCGGGCACGGCGGCGCGGATGCGCCTGTACGAACGGTTCGCGCGCCGCCTGGCGCTGCGCGCGGTCGAGGCGCTCGATCTCGGCGCCGAGCGGCACCGCATCACGCAGATCGTGGTCGCCTCCTGCACCGGCTTCACCGCCCCCGGCCTGGACCTGCAGCTCGCCGAGGCGCTGGCCCTGCCGGCCTCGGTGGGACGCACCCTGGTCGGCTTCATGGGCTGCTCGGCGGCGGTGCCGGCACTTCGGGTCGCCTGCGACGCGGTGCGGGCCGATCCGCAGGCGCGCGTGCTGGTGGTGAATTGCGAGCTCAGCACGCTGCACCTGCAGGAAAGCGCCGACCTGGAGACCGTGCTCTCCTTCATGCTGTTCGCCGACGGCGCATCGGCCGCCCTGGTCAGCGCCGATCCGGTCGGTCTCGCGGTCGAGGGCTTCCGCAGCGTCATCGTGCCGGACAGCGCCGGGCTGATCACCTGGCGCATCGGCGACCAGGGCTTCGACATGCACCTGTCGGGCAAGGTGCCGGGACGCATCGCGGCGGTGCTGCGCGCGGAGCGGCGCGGCGACGTGTCCGACGCCAACCCGGGATTGCTCGCCGGGGAGGGCACGCAGGCGTTCGACCTGTGGGCAGTGCATGCCGGCGGCCGCACCGTGCTCGACGCGGTCGAGATCAGCCTCGGGCTGGATCCGGGCGCGCTGCGCCACTCGCGAGGCGTGCTGCGCGATTGCGGCAACATGTCCTCGGCGACGGTGATGTTCGTGCTGGCGCGCATGCTCGCCGAGCAGGAGGGACGGCGGGGGCTCGGCATGGCGTTCGGGCCGGGCATGGTCGCGGAGACCTTCCGCTTCTCACGCGCCGCATGATCGACCTGTCCTCGCGCGCCGCCGGACCGGAGATCCTGGACGGCGAGGATGTCGGGCCGCAGACCTTCGCCCGGGTGATGGACGACCTCGCCTCGGTCAGCCGGCTCATGCTGGCCTACGGCCCCACGATCGGCTTCCTGCACCGCGCCACCCGGACCCTGCCGCGCGGGAGCAGGGTCCGCATCCTCGATGTCGGCTGCGGCGAGGGCGACCTGCTGCGCCGGATCCGGCGCTGGTCGAGCGGGCGCGGCCTGCGGGCGCAGCTGACCGGGATCGACCTGAACCCGCGCAGCGCGGTCGTCGCGCGCGCCAAGACGGCGGCGGCGATGGCGATCGACTACGTCACCGGCGACATCTTCGACCGCACCGACGACGCCGACCTGGTGGTCAGCTCGCTGTTCGCCCATCACCTGGGCGACGCGGACGTGGTCCGGTTCCTGCGCTGGATGCAGCGTCACGCCACGCGCGGCTGGTTCGTCAACGACCTGCATCGCCACCCGGTCGCCTATCACGGCTTCGGCGTCGCCGCGCGCGCGGCGGGCTGGCACCGGATCGTGCGCCAGGACGGCCAGACCTCGGTGGCGCGCGGCTTCCGTCCGCAGGAGTGGCACGCGTTGCTGGCCCGTGCCGAGGTTACCGCCCGGGTGCGCTGGACGCCGATGTTCCGCCTCTGCGTCGAGAGGAGAGGCTGAGCCGATGCACGCCCGACATGAGCAGCCCGCCCGCCTACGACGCTGACGTCGTCGTCGTGGGCTTCGGGCCGACCGGTGCCACGGCGGCCAACCTGCTCGCGGCGCGCGGCGTCCGCACCCTGGTCGTGGAACGCGAGATGGCGATCTTCCCGCGCCAGCGCGCGATCGCCATCGACGAGGACGCGCTGCGGATCTGGCAGGGGGTCGGGCTGCTGGAGCCCGTCATCGCGCACATGAGCACGCACGTCACCCTGCACTTCCACCACCGCGACAGGATCTTCCTGAGCTGCGACCTGCGCGGCGGCGGCCGTCAGGGCCTGCCCGGCATGTGCTTCTTCCATCAGCCTCAGGTGGAGCAGGTGCTGCGCGACGGCCTGGCGCGACACGCCGACCGGGTCGAGCTGTGCGGCGGCCACGAGCTGGTCTCGATCGCGCAGGACGCGCTCGGCATCACCGTCGGCATCCGTGACCTGCAGGCGGACGGTGCCGCCTCATCGGCGATCCGCCTGGTGCGCGCGCGCTACCTGATCGGCTGCGACGGCGGGTCGAGCACCACGCGCAAGCTGCTCGGCATCGCGCTGTCGGGACGCTCGATCGAGGAGCCGTGGATCGACATCCAGGCC
>CAXTOE010000262.1:0-4638 GCA_964245685.1 uncultured Acetobacteraceae bacterium
CGCCGAGTGCGGCGCCGAGGATGCGCCGGGCGCGATAGCGGTGGCCCGCCAGCGGCGCGGGAAGGACGGCCCACCGCGTGCCGATCGCATCGAGGTCGGCCGCGAGTGTCGCGCGCACCGGCGGGCTGACGCAGTCGATATGGATGTGGAACTGGTCCTGGCTGCGCCCGTGAGCGGAGTTGATCGCCAGCGCCAGGTCCTCGCGCGGCAGCTCGCGATGTAGCGCGCGCTCGACCAGTGCGACCTGCGACCAGGCGTCGGCGAAGTAGTTCGGCGCGTCGGCGTGCAGCAGTGCCGGGCTCTCGATGCCCTCGATGCGCGCGGTCGGGATCAGCAGGAACTGCGTCGCGCCGACGCGGTCCTTGAGCACCGCGTAGCCGTCCCGCCGGTCGAGCACCGCGCAGGGTGCCGGGTCTCCGTCGCGCGCCGCGTCCGGCACGCAGCGCTCGTGCACGATCCGCCACAGCGCGTGCGGATCCGCCGCCCACCCAAGTGCCGGCATCAGGAGCAACAGGCCCGACAGGACCAAATGGATCCTCAAGGCGAACCTTGAGCGGGTCCAGGGCAGAGCCCCGGCCTGCCTCACGTGTCCTGCCTCACTCCGGTCCGCCCTCGATCTTGGGCGCCAGCCCCGCCGCCTGCGCCAGCCGGTCGAGCCTGCGGGTGACGCTTTCGACGTTGAAGGCGAAGCGCTGCCCGGCCAGCCGCAGCACCAGCTCGTCGCCGACCCGTTCCAGGCTGGTGCCCTGCAGCAGCTGCGGCGTGCCGGCGCACAGCACGTAGGCGAGCCGCAGCGCGAGGCCGAGGATCTCGGCGCGACGCAGCGCCTGCGGGTCGATCAGGCCGCGGGCCGGCTGCAGGAACGGCTGGTCGAGCTCGGCCTCGTAGCGCATCGCCATGGTGAGTGCCAGGAAGCCGCGTGCCGGGTGCGAGAACGCCATCCCCGGCGCGCGCAGGATGCGCATGAAGCTCTGCTCGGCGCGGTACTCCGGGTGGTCGTGCGCGCCGCAATCCGACATCCAGCAGGCACTCACCCGCAGCCGGCGCTCGGCCTGGGTCTCGTCGGCGAACAGCGGCGCGGTCCAGTCGATCAGCGCCGGCGGCAGCGCCTGGCTTCGGCTGAGCTGCAGCGACATCTCGCGCGCCACACTCTCCAGCGGGCAGTGCTCGACCAGCTGCGGCGCCACATTGCGTATGTACCAGCCCTCGCGGAGGCCATCGACGCTGAACACGACGCGCAGCGGTGCCACCCGGCGCAGCAGGCGCCGCAGCACGGTGGCCGCGAACGGCATGTCGTCGAGACGACGACGCGGCGCGCCGGGCAGGCGCTCCAGGGTGCGACGCGAGGCGCCGATCACCCAGCCGGTCAGCTCGCGCGCCTCCTCGGCGCCGAGCTCGTACTGGTGGACGATGTTCAGCGGATAGAAGGTGCGCGCGATCTGCAGCCGCGCCAGCGCGCGGAACGCGCCGCCGACCAGGTAGAGCGTGCGTCCCGCCGCCTGCGGCAGCCAGGGCACCCGGTCGAGGTCGGACTCCACCAGGTCGCGGGCGCGCTGCACGTCGCCGCCGGCGCGGTCGGCGAGGCGGATGACGCCGAGCCGCAGCGTCTGCGACGAGCCCATGCGACCCTCGATCAGACGCACCAGCTCCAGCGAGCCGCCGCCGATATCCGCCATCAGACCGTCCGCGTCGGTCATGCCGCTGAGCAGGCCGGTTGCCGAGTAGTCCGCCTCCTCGCTGCCCGACAGGATGCGTATGGTCGCGGTCGGAATCGCCTCGCGCAGCGACTGCACGAACTCCGGGCCGTTGCTGGCGTCGCGCACGGCGGCGGTGGCCAGCACGTCGAAGCGGTCCGCCCCCATGCCGCGCACCACCGCCTCGAAGCGCGCCATCACGCCGATCGCCTGGGCGACGCCGTCCTCGTTGAGCCGGCCGGTGGTCTCCAGCCCGCGTCCGAGCCGCAGCACCGACTTCTCGTTAAAGATGGTGACCGGATTGCGCGAGACGCCCTCGAACACCACCAGCCGCACCGAGTTGGAGCCGAGATCGACCACCGCCGAGCGCTTGGTCGCGCGCGCCGCGGGGGTGGATGGCGAAGGATCGCGCGGCTTGCTCACGGCGTGCTCCTCAATCCTGGAGGATCCGGTCGGGACGGCGCGGCAACGGACGCGCCATCGGCATCAGCTGCGCCTGTGCGGCCGAACCGCGACCCGACAGGGACGGGTTGGTCATGAAGTACTCGTGCGCCGAGAACGGCTTGGCGCCGCCATCGAGGCGACGCCAGTGGCCGTCCGGACCGAGCTGCCAGGACTGCAGGTTGTCCTTCAGGTCCATGACCATGATCTGGTCGAGCACCTGCGCGTGCACGGTCGGATTGCGGATCGGCACCATGGTCTCGACCCGCCAGTCCATGTTGCGCGCCATCCAGTCCGCACTCGAGATGAACACCAGCGCGTCGCGCGACGGCACACGATGGCCGTTGCCGAACACGAAGATGCGGCTGTGCTCCAAAAAACGTCCGACGATCGACTTGACCTGTATGTTCTCGGACAGCCCCGGCACACCCGGACGCAGGCAGCAGATGCCGCGTATCACGCACAGCACGCGCACGCCGGCGCCGGAGGCGTCGTAGAGCTTGTCGATCAGCTCGTCGTCGACGATGGAATTCATCTTGAGCCAGATCTGCGCGGGCTTGCCGGCGCGCGCGCATGCGATCTCGGCGTCGATCAGGCGGACCAGGGTGGAGCGCGTGGTCAGCGGCGAGAACGCGATCGCGTCCATCGAGGCCGGGCGGGCATAGCCGGTCATGTAGTTGAACAGCCGCGCGGAGTCGCGCACCAGCGCCACGTCGCAGGTGAAGAAGCTGAGGTCGGTATAGATGCGCGCGGTGATCGGGTGGTAGTTGCCGGTGCCGAAATGCGCGTACGAGCGCACGCCGCCGCCCTCGCGCCGCACCACCAGGCTCAGCTTGGCGTGGGTCTTGAGCTCGGCGAAGCCGAACACGACCTGCACGCCCGCCGCTTCCAGGGTGCGCGCGAGGCGGATGTTGGCCTCCTCGTCGAAGCGCGCGCGCAGCTCGACCATCGCGGTGACCGACTTGCCGCTCTCGGCGGCCTCGATCAGCGCCTTGACGATCGGGCTGTCGCGCGAGGTGCGGTACAGGGTCTGCTTGATCGCCACCACCGCCGGATCGAGTGCCGCCTGGCGCAGGAACTGCACCACCACGTCGAAGCTCTCGAACGGGTGGTGCACGACGATGTCCTTGGCGCGGATCGCGGCGAAGCAGTCGCCGCCGAAGTCGCGTATGCGCTCGGGGAAGCGCGGCGCGTAGGGCGCGAACAGCAGGTCGGGTCGGTCGTCGACGATCAGCCGACTGACATCGACGATGCCGATCAGGCCGTCATGCACCTGCATCTCGTTGGTCGGCACGTCGAGCTCGTCGGCGACCAGGGCCGCGAGGTCCGGCGGCATCTCCGAATTGACGTCGAGATGGATCACCACGCCGCGCCGGCGCCGCTTCAGCGCGGTCTCGTAGGAGCGCACGAGATCCTCGGCCTCCTCCTCGAACTCGACGTCGGTGTCGCGTATCACCCGGAACACGCCGCGGCCGCCGACGTGGAAGCCCGGGAACAGGCGGTCGAGGAACTGGCTGACCAGGTCCTCCAGCAGGATGAACCGCGCCGTCTCGGCACTACCCGCCTCCGCCGCCGGCAGCCGGATGAAGCGGTCGACCTGTGCCGGCAGCATGATCAGCCCGCTCATCACCTGGCGCTCGTCGTCGTCGCGCAGCAGGCGCAGCGCCAGCACCTGGCCCATGTTGGGGATGAAGGGGAACGGATGCGCCGGGTCGATCGCGAGCGGCGTCAGCACCGGGAACATCCGGTCCATGAAGAAGCTCTCGATCCAGCTGCGATCGTCTCCCTGCAGCGTGCGCGGGTCGCAGACCATGATGCCCTGCTCGGCCAGACCCTGACGCAGCTCGCGCCAGATGCGCTGCTGCTCCGCCAGCAATCTGCGGGCGCGCTCCTCGACCGCCTGCAGCTGCTGCGCGGGAGTGCGGCCGTCGGGAGAGCGGGCGGTCAGCGTCTCGCGCACTTGGCCGACCAGGCCTGCGACGCGCACCGAGTAGAACTCGTCGAGGTTGCCGGCCGAGATCGACAGGAAGCGCAGCCGCTCGAGCAGCGGGTTGCGCGGGTTGTCCGCCTCCTCCACGACGCGCTGGTTGAAATCGAGCCAGGACAGCTCGCGGTTGATGAAGCGGTCGGGCGAGTCGCGGGCGATCGGCGGCTCGGTCGCCGCGTCCTGCTCGGCTTGCGCTACCACCCGCGGACGCGGGACCGCGGAGGTCCGGCCGGCCTCAGGACGCTCCTGCCGCGCCGCCTCCGCCCGGCGGATCGCAGGCGGGCTTCGCTTCAGCTCCGCTTCACCGGCCATTCGCCACCTCCCCGACCATCCCGCCGTCCCGTCGGGACCGCGCGCCGCCCGCCTGCATAGCCGGAACCGGCCGCGATGTCGCCGGGCGGGATGATGAAAGCGCGCCGTCAGGCGTCACGTCGGAACTTCCCCGACGGACATACATGCGGCACCACGAGGGGGCGGCATGATCGCCGTTCGAGCCGGAGCTCTGCCATGCTGAAC
>CAXTOE010000263.1:0-3083 GCA_964245685.1 uncultured Acetobacteraceae bacterium
GGCGCCGCCGCCGCGCACGGCATGCGCCGCGCGCTGCCGCAGCTCGCCGGGGTCGCGGTCGGCTTCGGCCTGATGGTGGCACTTGTCGCCTGCGGCCTCGGCCTTCCTCTGGCGCAGAGCCGGATCGTGCAGCGTGTGGTTCAGGGGGTGGGCGCGATCTGGATGGTCCGGCTCGCCTGGAAGATCGCGACCGCTCCGGTGCAGGCCGATCTTCGGGCGGCCCCGCCGCTGAGCTTCTGGGGCGCCTGCGCCTTCCAGTGGGTCAACCCCAAGGGCTGGTTCATGGCGATCGCGGCGACCGCCACCTTCCTGCCGCCCGGCGGCAACGCGCTGCTGTTCGGTCCGCTGATCGGACTGGTGTTCACCCTGGTCAGCCTGCCCTGCGTCGGCAGCTGGGGGCTGATCGGCGCCAGCGGCGCGCATCTGCTGCGCCATCCCGGCCGGTTGCGCGTCTTCAACGTGACGATGGCGCTGCTGCTGCTCGCCACCGTGGCCGCGATGCTGGCCGAATAGAGCGGGTCCCGGCTCAGGAGGTGTAGGCGCGTCCGAGGCCCATGTTGCGCAGGCCGCGTCGATAGGCGATCGAGGCGCGGTCGGCCCTGATGTGCGCCTCCGCCATCAGGTCGAGCGGCAGGTCCTCCGGATGCTGCGTCTCGACGATCGCACGATCCTCCTCGAACACGCGGCGGTTGAAGGCGTGCACCGGAGCCAGGTCGGAGCCGCGGTCGAAATCGCGCACGATGGGCACGAACAGGCGCGTCGCGTGCGCCGAGATCGGGGTCGCGCAGTTGAGCAGCGACAGGCGCTTGTCCTGCGGGAAGAAGATGGTCAGGCGCGGGAAGAACGGGAACTGCACCTCGAACAGCCGTCGCCACAGGAAGCCCTCGGGGACCGGCGCCGGCGAGAGGGTGCCGTGCGGGATGTTGGCGACGTCGCTGACATAGTCGCTGACCAGGGTGCCGTCCGCGTTCCACCGCACCGCGTAGTCCGGCACCACCGGATTGTCCGGATCGGCGAAGGTCTGGTGGTGCACGAAGGCGAAGTGCGCCACGTCCAGGAAGCCCTCGCACTGCCGGCCGGCGGCACCCATGATGTCGATCGAGGGCGGCAGGATCTGCTCGAACGCCGGGTCGTGCCAGAGCGGGAACACCGGCAGCCGCGCCGGATCGGCCTGGGGATCGAGGCTGGTCCAGACCAGGCCGAAGCGCTCCTGCACCGGGAACACCGTGATGCGCATGCGCGCGGTGGGAACCGCGCCGGGCTCGGACGGGATCGCGCGGCAGGCACCGTCGGGTCCGAAGCGCAGGCCGTGATAGCGGCAGACGATGTCCTCGCCCTCGACGCGGCCGATGCTGAGCGGCACGCCGCGGTGGATGCACAGGTCGCGCGCGACGACGATGCGGCCGCCCGCGCGATACACCACCAGCCGCTCGTCGAGCAGCCTGGCCGCGAGCGGCGCCGTGCCGAGGTCGGCCACGATGGCGACCGGGAACCAGCAGCGCGCCAGCACCTGCCAGTCGGATGGGGTGAAGCTGCAGCCGCGCGGCGGCACCAGCGCAGCACCGGACGGCTGCGGGGAAGCGGCAGGTTCCATGACGGCCTCCATGGCTCAGACCGCAGCGCACACGGTCTTGGTCTCGAGGTAGTTGTCGAGGCCCGGCGCGCCGTTCTCGACGCCCCAGCCGGACTGCCGGTGTCCGCCCTTCGGCAGCTCCGGCGAGAAGTACGAGTGGCAGTTGATCCACACCGTGCCGGCGCGCAGCGCCGAGGCGAAGCGGTGCGCCTGCGACAGGCTCTCGGTCCAGACGCTGGCGGCGAGGCCGTAGCTGGTGTCGTTGGCGAGCGCCAGCACCGCGTCCGCGTCGTCGAACGGCGTGACCGCGGCGACCGGGCCGAAGATCTCCTCGCGCATCATACGCATCGCCGGACGGACGTTCGTCATCACGGTGGGCTCGAAGAAGCTCGCATTCGCCCCGAGCCTGCGTCCGCCGGCGACGAGCGCCGCGCCATCCTGGCATCCGGAGCGCACGTAGCCGTCGACCCGCTCCGCCTGGCTGCGGCTGACCAGCGGGCCCATCTGGCTCGCCGGATCGAGGCCGTGGCCGAGACGCAGGCTCTCGGCGTGCTCGGCCAGGGCGGCGACGAAGCGGTCGTGCAGCGGCCGCGCGACGTAGATGCGCGAGCCGGCGACGCAGACCTGCCCGGCATTGGCGAAGATCCCGCGCGCGACACCCGGCACCGCCAGCGCCAGGTCCGCGTCCGCCAGCACGATCGCCGGCGACTTGCCGCCGAGCTCCAGCGTCAGCTTCTTCAGGTTGCCGCGCGCAGCGTCGATGATGGCGCGGCCGGTGGCCGTCGAGCCGGTGAAGGTGAGCTTGTCGACATCGTGGTGGGCGGCGAGGGCCGCGCCCGCCTCGCCTCCGGTGCCGGTGACGATGTTGACCACGCCGCGCGGCAGGCCGGCCTCGAGCAGCAGCGCGCCGAGGCGGATCGCGGTCAGCGACGTGTCCTCGGCCGGCTTCAGCACGACGCTGCAACCGCAGGCCAGCGCCGGCGCCAGCTTCATCGCCGCCATCAGCAGCGGTGAATTCCACGGCGTGATGGCGCCGACCACGCCGATCGGCTCGCGCACCGTGTAGGCATGGATGCGCCGTCCCGCCGGCTGCTGGGTGATCGAGGTCGGGATCGTCGTGCCGGTCAGCTTGGTGGCGTAGCCGGCGTAGAAGCGGAACTGCTCGGCGGCCGCCGGGATCTCGCCCAGACGCGCGGTCGCGAGCGTCTTGCCGCCATCGAGCGCCTCGATCTCGGCCAGCTCGTCGAGATGGGCCTCGATCAGCTCGGCGACGCGCCACAGCAGCCGGGCGCGTGCCGACGGCGTCATCAGCCGCCAGGCGTCGGAGGCGAAGCCGCGGCGGGCGGCGGCGACCGCGCGATCGATGTCCGCCTCATCCCCGGCGGCGAAGCTGGACAGGCCGGTTCCCGTCGCCGGATCGATGCTCTCGAGGCGCCGTCCGCTGGCCGACGGCTGCCATTCGCCGTCGATCAGCAGCCCGTGCTCGCGGGCGAGGAACGCCTGCACGGGG
>CAXTOE010000263.1:3093-4623 GCA_964245685.1 uncultured Acetobacteraceae bacterium
GGGGCCGAGGGTCGCGGCACCGTCGGCGATGGATCGGCGCGCGGCGGGCGGTTCACCGGGGAAGATCCGGACGTCGTGGCATGGCCGATCAGCCTCCGGCTCGGGCGGGCGGGATGCCGCGTATCAGGTCGGCGGCGCGCTCGGCGATCATGAGGACGGGAGCGTGGGTGTTGCAAGACGGCAGGGTCGGCATCACCGAGGCGTCCACCACGCGCAAGCCCTCGACGCCGCGCACCCGCAGCGCGGGATCGACCACGGCGTCCGCATGCCGTCCCATCCGGCAGGTGCCCGCGATATGGAAGAAGGTCGAGCAGCTGGCGCGCACGAAGGCTTCCAGCGCCGCCGCGTCGAGCCTGCGGTGCGGCGAGACCGGGCCCGCCGACAGCGCCGCATAGGCCGGGCTCGCCGCAAGCTCCAGGCAGCACAGCACGCCCTGCATCAGCGCCGCCACGTCCGCCGGATCCTGGAGGAAGTTGGGCTGGATCTCGATCGGGCTGTCGATCTCGGTGCCGTGCAGCCGCAGGGTGCCGCGGCTCCGCGACCGCATCAGGCCGGGCGAGATGGCGAAGCAGTCCGCTCCCACCCCGTAGCTCGACGCGATCTCCGGCCCGGCATGAGGCCCCTGCACGACGAAGGCGTGCAGGTCGGGCCCCGGCAGCCCGGTGCGGCTGCGCCAGTTCATCATGCTGCCGCCGCCGTTGTCGCGCACGCGCCCGACCGGCTGCCTCGCCCGGATATTCACCCCCATCACCAGCGGATGATCCTGCAGCTCCCGGCCCACGCCCGGCAGGTCGGCGACCACCGCCACGCCGAGCCGGCGCAGCTCGGCAGCCGGCCCGATGCCGGAGCGCAGCAGCAGCACCGGCGAGCCGATCGCGCCGGCGCACAGGATCACCTGGTCCAGCGCACGCGTCGTGCGCAGGCCGCCCGGCAGCCGGTGCACGATGCCGGTGCAGCGTCCCGCCTCGATCACCAGCCGCAGCGTCTCGGATCGCGTCAGCACGGTCAGGTTCGGACGTTCCAGCACCGGGTGCAGGTAGCCGCGCGCGGCACTGCAGCGTCGGCCGGCGCTGACGTTCAGGTTGGCGAGGCAGGCGCCCTCGTTGTCCGGCCCGTTGGCGTCCTCGATCACCGGCAGGCCGAGCGAGCCGGCAGCCTCGAGCATCGCGACCGCGATCGGATGCGGGTCGCGCGGCCGCTCGACGCGGATCGGCCCGCCGGCGCCGCGCCAGACACTGGCGCCCCCCTCCCAGTCCTCGCTGCGACGGAAGTAGGGCAGCACGCCGGCGAAGTCCCAGCCCGTCGCGCCGGCCTCGGCCCAGCCGTCGTAGTCGGCGCGGTGGCCGCGGTACCAGAGCATGGCGTTGATGGCGCTGCTGCCGCCCAGCACCGTCTGACCGCCGGCCGATCGCCGCACCGGATCGCGCGTTCCGCTTGACACACTCCCAAGTCGGGTTCACGCGGTCGGCGGTACGCCGACCCGATGTCGGCGGCGTGTGCCGGTTCTTTCCGCCCAAGGTGATCTCGCTC
>CAXTOE010000264.1:0-729 GCA_964245685.1 uncultured Acetobacteraceae bacterium
CCGCGCCCGGCGAGACCGGGCGGGTGGCCGCCTTCCGCGTCCGCGAGGTCGATCCGACCGGTGCCGGCGACTGCTTCGGCGCGACCTTCGTGACCTGCCGACGGCTCGGGCACGACGTGCACCGGAGCCTGCGCTACGCCTGCGCCAGCGGGGCGCGCGCGGTCGGCGTGCGCGGGCCGATGGAGGGGGCGTCGGATTTCGCCGCGCTGGACGCGCTGATCAGCGCCGCGGAGACGTCACGGTGAGCACCGACGCGCTGCTCTCGCTGCGCGCGCGGCGGCAGGCCGGCGATCCGGTCGGTATCCCCTCGGTGTGCTCGGCGCATGAGCTGGTGATCGAGGCGGCGCTGCTGCAGGCGATCGAGGACGACGCGCCGGCGCTGATCGAGGCCACCTGCAACCAAGTCAACCAGGAGGGCGGCTACACCGGCATGCGGCCCGCCGATTTCCGCCGCCTGGTGGAGGGGATCGCGGACCGCGTCGGGCTGCCGCGGCACCGCCTGATCCTCGGCGGCGATCATCTCGGCCCGAACCCATGGAAGCACCTGCCGGCGCCGGAGGCGATGCGGCGGGCGCGCGAGATGATCGCGGCCTACGCCGCCGCCGGCTACGAGAAGCTGCACCTCGACGCCAGCATGGGCTGCCGCGACGAGCCGGCGGCCCTGGCAGACGAGGAGATCGCGCGACGCGCCGCCTCGCTGGCCACCGCCGCCGAGGCGGCGGCGACGGC
>CAXTOE010000264.1:739-4598 GCA_964245685.1 uncultured Acetobacteraceae bacterium
ACATCATCGGCACCGAGGTGCCGACCCCGGGCGGCGCCACCGAGGCGCTCGACCACCTCGTGCCCACCGCGCCCGAGGCGGTGCTCGCGACCTACGCCGTGCACGAGCGCGCCTTCCGCGACGGAGGCGCCTGGGCGCGGGTGATCGCCATCGTGGTGCAGCCGGGGGTCGAGTTCGGGCACGAGGACGTCGCGGTATACGACGCCGCGCGCGCCGGGGCGCTGACGGCGGCCCTCGAGAGCATGCCCGGCCTGGTCTACGAGGCGCACTCCACCGACTACCAGCCGCAGGCCGCCCTGCGCCGGCTGGTGCGGGACGGGTTCGCCATCCTCAAGGTCGGCCCAGGGCTCAGCTTCGCCTTGCGCGAAGCGCTTTACGGGCTGGACACGATCGCCGGGATCCTGCGCCCGGGTGCCGGGTCGCTGTTCGAGACGATGGAGGCCGCCATGCTGGCGAACCCGCGTCACTGGCAGACGCACTATCCCGGGACCCCGCCGCAGCAGCGCGTACTGCGCCACTACAGCTACAGCGATCGCATCCGCTACTACTGGCCGTCGCCCGAGGCGCGGACGGCGGTCGAGGCGATGTTCGCGCGGCTGCACGGGGTGCGCATCCCCGAGACCCTGATCAGCCAGTACCTGCCGCGACTGCATGAGCGGGTACTGACCCGGACGGTGGCGCCGGAGCCGCGCCGGCTCGTGATCGAGAGCGTGCGCGACGTGCTGCGCGGCTACGGCCACGCCGTCACGGGAGCCACCGCGGGGGCCGCCGCGGCATGATCGACTCCGCAACGCTCCGCTTGCTATGGGAAGACGAGGGGGAAACATGCAGCTCGAAGGCAGAACGGCCATCATCACCGGAGCGGCGCGCGGCATCGGGCGCGCCATCGCCGAGCGCTATGCCCGCGAGGGGGCGCAGGTGGCGATCACGGACATGAACGAGGCCGGCGCGAACCAGGCGGCGCGCGAGATCGGCGCCGGCTGCTTCGGCGTGCATCTCGACGTGACGCGGCAGGACACCATCGATGCGGCGATGGCTACCGTGATCGAGCGCACCGGCCGGGTGGACATCCTGGTCAACAATGCCGGCATCTTCGACATGGCGCCGACGCTGGAGATCACCCGGGAGAGCTACCGCAGGGTCTACGCGGTCAATGTCGAGGGCTCGCTGTTCACCCTGCAGGCGGCGGCGCGGCAGATGATCGCCCAGGGCCGCAATGGGCGCGGGGTGGCCGGCAAGATCATCAACTTCGCCTCACAGGCCGGCCGGCGCGGCGAGGCGCTGGTGGCGATCTACTGCTCGTCGAAGGCCGCCATCATCAGCCTGACCCAGAGCACCGGCCTGGACCTGATCCGGCACGGCATCAACGTGAACGCGATCGCGCCCGGTGTGGTCGACAACGAGCATTGGGACGACGTGGACGCGCGCTTCGCCCGCTACGAGAAGCTGCAGCCCGGCGAGAAGAAGCGCGCGGTCGGCGCCGCGGTGCCGTTCGGCCGGATGGCGCGGCCGGACGAGATCGCCGGCATGGCGGTGTTCCTGGCGAGCGACGATGCCGACTACATCGTCGCCCAGACCTACAACGTCGACGGGGGCAACTGGATGAGCTGAGCCCGCGCAAGACCCCCAACGGCCTTTCGACAGTGACACGACAGAGGAAACCAAGAGTGACATACAAGAAAATCCCGCTGGCGGCGGGCCTCGCCCTCGCCGCCCTCCCGATGCTGGCGCAGGGCGCGCGCGCGGACACCACCCTGACCGTCGCGACGGTGAACAACGTCCAGATGATCGAGATGCAGAAGCTGTCTCCGGTCTTCGAGCAGCAGCATCCCGGCATCCACCTGCGCTGGGTGGTGCTCGAGGAGAACGTGCTGCGTCAGCGCGTGACCACCGACATCGCGACCCAGGGCGGCCAGTTCGACATCCTGACAATCGGCAACTACGAGGTGCCGATCTGGGCCAAGCAGAAGTGGCTCGCGCCGTTCGACAACCTGCCGGCCTCGTACGACCTCGACGACGTGCTGGCGCCGGTGCGCGCCGGCCTGACCTACGACGGTAAGCTCTACGCCCTGCCCTTCTACGGCGAGAGCGTGATGACGCTGTATCGGACCGACCTGTTCAAGAAGGCCGGCCTGACCATGCCGGCGGCGCCGACCTACACCCAGATCCGCGAGTTCGCCGACAAGATCACCGACAAGCCGAACCAGATCTACGGCATCTGCCTGCGCGGCAAGCCGGGCTGGGGCGAGAACATGGCCTACTTCTCGACGCTGGTGACGGCGATGGGCGGCCAGTGGTTCGACGATTCCTACAAGCCGACGATCAACACCCCGGCCTGGAAGGCGGCACTCACCTACTATGACGGCATCATGAAGGCGGACGGCCCGCCGGGCGCCTCCTCGAACGGGTTCAACGAGAACCTGTCGCTGTTCGCCTCCGGCCATTGCGGCATGTGGATCGACGCCACCAGCGCCGCCGGCACCGTCTACGACAAGAAGCAGTCCCAGGTCGCCGACAGCGTCGGTTTTGCGGCACTGCCGACCGGCACCTTCAAGGGCGGTCCGACCTGGCTGTGGTCGTGGAACCTGGCGATCCCGGCCTCGTCCAAGCAGGTCGACGCCGCCAGGACCTTCATCCTCTGGGCGACCTCGAAGGAGTATATCGAGCTGGTGGCGAAGACCGACGGCTGGGTGAACATCCCGCCCGGCACCCGGACCTCGTCCTACACCAACCCGAACTACAAGCAGGTGGCACCGTTCTCGGACTTCGTGCTGCAGGCGATCAACCAGTCCAACCCGACCGGCCAGACCGAGCACCATCGTCCCTATACCGGTGCGCAGTTCGTCGGCATCGCGCCGTTTCAGGCGATCGGCACCCAGGTCGGACAGACCGTGGCCGCGACCCTGAGCGGCTCGATGTCGGTGACCCAGGCGCTGGCATCCGCCAACTCGGCCGCCGGACGCGCGGTGCGTCAGGCCGGCTACGAGAGGTAGGCTGCGCGAAGCGGGCGGGACCTCGCGGTCCCGCCCCATCGGGAAGCCGGCTCTCGCGACTACTTCGAGAATAACTGGCTGCTGTCGGCCTTCAGCTGATCGACGTTGAGGCCGTTGAAGGTGATCGTCGTGTTGTCCGACAGGGTGATCACCGACCCGCCGGTGCTGGTGTTGGTCGCGGTGGCGAGCGCGCTCTGCACCGCATTCGCACCATAGCCGAACAGCCCGACCATGTTGCCGGCGGCACTGCCGAAGTCGGAGATGGTGACGCGGCCACCGCCTTCCGTCGCCGAGAACATGAACAGGTTGGAGCTGCCGAAGCCGCCGGTGAGCGTGTTGTTGCCCAGGCCCGCCTCCAGCGTGTCGGCACCCGAGCCGCCGATCAGGCTGGCGGCGCCGCCGTCGCCGAACAGGCGCAGCGAACCGGTCGAGAGCGACCCGTCGAGGGTTTCGTTGCCACCGTTCGCCACCAGGTAGCTGACGCCGCCGGCGCCGAGGTAGGTGACGTCCGAGCCGCTGGCACCGAACACCGAGGCGGCGCTGCCGCCGCTGACGGTGCCGTTGGCGCCGGAGCGAGCGATGAAGGTCAGCGTGCCGGTGCCGTTCTCGAACACCGAGCTGTTGACGCCGCCGAATACGGTGGTGTTGCCCGACGCCGCGATGGTGTCGTTGGTGCCGCCGAGCACGGTGCTGTTGCCCGACAGGTAGTAGGAGCCGGAGCTCCCGTCGAACAGCAGCGTCGAGCCGGTGCCGCCGACGAAGATGTTGCGGGTGCCGGTATCGACGATCAGCGACGCGCCGGAACCGCCGACTACCGTGCTGGCGGAGCCGGAGAGCAGCACGGTGTTGGTGCCGCTGCCCTCGAC
>CAXTOE010000265.1:0-527 GCA_964245685.1 uncultured Acetobacteraceae bacterium
GAGTGGGAGCTGCAGCAGACGCAGGCGCAGCTGCAGCAGGCCGCCCAGGGCCAGGGACAGCAGCGCGGCGGCGGCGGGTTGTTCGGCGGCCGGTTCGGCGGCGGTGGTGGCGCCAGGCAGGAGCCCCCGCAGCAGGGCTACGCGCCGGAGCAGGGTTACCCGACCGCCCCACCCCCGCAGCCGGCCTACTCGCCCGGCTACCAGCCAGGCATGTTCCAGCGCCAGGGCGGCTCCGGCTTTCTCGGCTCGGCGCTGACCACCGCGGCCGGCGTCGCGGGCGGCCTGGTGGCGGGCAACGCGCTGATGGACATGTTCGGCGGCCACGGCGGCGGCATGGGCGGCTTCGGCGGCGGCGCCGGCGGCGAGACCATCGTCAACAACTACGGCGACGCGGCGGGAGATGCCGGCGGTGCCTGGGGCGGCGGCGGCGGTGGCGATCCGTTCGCGGGGCAGGGCACCGACGTCGACCCGAACTTCGGCGCGCCGGACGCGGGAGGCTTCGACTCCGGTGGCGGCGACTGGGGCGG
>CAXTOE010000265.1:537-2699 GCA_964245685.1 uncultured Acetobacteraceae bacterium
AGTGCACTTGCTTCTGTCCTAGATCTCAAACATCTGACACGTATCACATCACATCACGGCACGGCACGGCCGGCAGCGGCGGCAGCGACGACAGCAGCTTCTGACGGTTCCGCACGATCTGCGCCGGCTCAGCGTGCGGTGTCGAGCCTCACGCTGACCGGACAGTGGTCCGACAGCCGTTCCTTCATCTCCGGGTCGGTCTCGCGATAGACCATCACGCGCAGCGTCGCCGGTTGCAGCCATCCTCTTGCCGGCCCGCCGGCGAGGATGTGGTCGATGAACGCCTCGCCGCCCCAGCACGGGTTGGCGTGTCCGGCGGTGGCCAGGGCCATCGGCGCGGTCTGCTGCAGGGCGTCAAGGAAGGGGTCATGCGCGGTCAGGTCGCGGTTGAAGTCGCCCATCACCACGAACGGCACCCCTTCGTCGCGCCGCGCCGCGACCCAGCCTTCCAGCACGCCGAGCTGCCGGCCCAGCACCGGGCAGGCCGGCGGTCCATGGCCCTGCAACGGCCGATCCCAGCATCCAGTCTTGAGATGCACGACCAGCACACGCAGGCTGGCGCCGTCGTGGGCGACGGTCACGTCCAGGCCGCTGCGCAAGCGGAAGCGTGCGCCGGGGCTCGCCGCGTCCAGCGCGGTGACGTCGGGATGCCGGGTGACGTCGTAGCCGCGCCGGATCACGAGGCCGACACGCTGCACCACGGAGTCGTGGGTCATCTCGATCCGGTATCGGTCCGGCGGGAAGATCCTCGCCGCGATCTCCGGCCCGTCGACCTCCTCGATCCCGACCAGGTCGGCATCCAGCCGCCGAGCGTAGCCGGCGAGGGTGGCGATGTCCTCCGGCTGCTTCGGATGGGCGTCGTCGGGTAGCAAGGGATCGCCGTCGGGCCGCGCGGTCAGCCACTCCATGTTCCAGGTGGTCAGCTTGAGGTCGCGCGCCGAGGCGGGAGCGGCCAGGCAGAGTGCCACCAGCGGCAGCGCCCGCGACAGGGCCGCCAGGCTGCTGCGCATGGCGATCAGGCCCGGGCGTCCGGCAGCGCCGGATCCTCCGCGTCGCCCGCCTTCATGCGCAGCTGGGCAAGCGCCGCACGCACGCTGATCACCCGCCGCGCCGCCTCGTCGAGCACCCAGATGACGCCGTGCCGGATCTCGTAGATCCAGCCCTGCAGGGTGAGCGTCCCGTCGGCGAGGCGGGCGGCGACCGCCGGATGCGTGCGCAGGTGCGCCAGCTGCAGCAGCACGTTCTGCTCGACCAGGGTGGTCAGCACGTCCTGGTCGTTGTCGCCAGGTCGCAGCGCGTGGGTGACGGCGAGTGCGGCCTCGGCATTGCGCAGCCAGGAGTTCACCGTCGGCATGGTCGGCAGCTTGTGCCCGACCGGATCGAGCATCGCCTTCATGGCGCCGCAGTCGGAGTGGCCGCAGACGATGATGTTCTCGACCCCGATGGCGCTGACCGCGTACTCGATCGCCGCCGAGACGCCGCCCAGCATCTCGCCGTAGGCCGGCACGATATTGCCGATGTTGCGCAGAACGAACAGGTTGCCCGGCTCGTTCTGGGTGATCATGCCGGTGCTGATCCGGCTGTCGGCACAGGTGATGAACAGGGTGTGCGGCGACTGACCGCGCGCCAGGTCCGCGAACATCTCCCGGTTCTCGGGAAAGATCGTCGTGCTGAAATGTTGGACGCCTTCGAGCAGACCGATCAGGGTCGAGGCCGGGTCATCTGCCATCTTGCCATCCCCATACCGGCCGCGTCGGGCCCGCGGACGCGGAAGACGGTGCTCGGCGGACGAGAGTGTAGACGATGCGCGACGCGGAAGGACACTCGTTGAACGAAGTCTCGACACGCCCCGATCCGGTCCGGCTGGATCCGCTCGATCCGGTCTCGGGCGACCAGCTCGGACAGACGCTGCTGCAGGCGGAGCTGATCGCGGTGCTGGTCGCGGTCGGCGAAACGCACCACCTTGTCCTCGACCGAAGGACAGTACCGCGGCCCGCGTCCCTGGATGGCGCCTGAAAACAGCGGTGCACGACCGATGTTGGCGCGGATCACCGCATGGGTGGCGTCCGTGGTGCGCGTGAGGTGGCAATCGACTTGGCGGTTGGTGATCGCGGTTGTCAGGCTCGAAAACGGCTCGGGTACGTCGTCGCCCGGCTGCCGCT
>CAXTOE010000265.1:2709-4592 GCA_964245685.1 uncultured Acetobacteraceae bacterium
CCGGCGCGCGGCGGACGGTCAGGCCGCACTCGACGCGGTCGGCGAGGACCGGCCGCGCGTGCTGACGCTGTCGGACGGCACGGCACTGCCGTTCGGCCCGCTGGAGCCGGCGCACCGGTCGCTGCAGTCTGGGCTGCGCAGCTGGGTCGAGCAGCAGACCCACCACCCGCTCGGCCATGTCGAGCAGCTCTACACCTTCGCCGACCGCGACCGCGCCGAGGGCTCGGTGCGGGCGATCTCGATCAGCTACCTCGCACTCACCCGGATCGGCGCCAGCGACGCCGGCTGGCGCGACTGGTACGCCTACTTCCCCTGGGAGGACCAGCGCAGTTCCGCCGGCGGCCGCGCCGCGCGTGCCCTGGGTGGGGCGCTGCTGGACTGGGCGGAGGCCGCCGGCGGCACGGCCGCGCGGCAGCGCCGGCAGCGCTGCGCGATCGGCTTCGGGCTGGACGGCATGCCGTGGGACGAGGAGCTGGTGCTGCAGCGCTACGAGCTGCTGTATGAGGCCGAGCTGGTGGGAGAGGCGGACCGGGCGTCCACGATGCCGGAGGCCGGTGTCGCGATGTCGCGCGACCACCGGCGCATCCTCGCCACCGGCATCGCGCGGATGCGGGCGCGCATCAAGTACCGGCCGGTGGTGTTCGAGCTGATGCCGGCGAGCTTCACCCTGCTGCAGCTGCAGCTCGCCTTCGAAGCGCTCGCCGGGCGCCGGTTGCACAAGCAGAATTTCCGCCGGCTGATCGAGCAGCAGCGTCTGGTGGAGGAGACCGGCGCGCTGGCAGACCGCGCGGTCGGACGACCGGCGAAGCTGTTCCGCTTCCGCAGCGAGGTGCTGCAGGCACGCCACGTGGCTGGCAGCAAGCTGCCGATGACGCGCCTCGCCTGACGCCATGCGACGGCGCGGGCGATTTTCGCGCGATGAGACGGGATCCCCCTTGATGTGCTTATGCTCAATGCTAGTATAAGAGAAGACGCCGCTTCGGCGTTCTTTTATCGCCCGCTTTATGCTCAGTTTGAGCATTAAGGATGCAAGATGTTGCAGGAACTGCCGACCCGCACCGACGCCCTCTACGCGCGCGTCCGACGCGTCGTGCCCCCGATGGAGTGGCGCCTGTTCGAGGGCGACGTCGACGCCATCCTGCGCCTGAAGCGCGAGCGACGCGCCGTGGTGCTGGCGCACAACTACCAGACGCCGGAGATCTTCCACTGCGTTGCCGACATCGTCGGCGACAGCCTCGCCCTGGCACGGGAAGCGGCCTCGACCGACGCCGACGTCATCGTGCTGGCCGGCGTCCACTTCATGGCCGAGAGCGCCGACATCCTCACCGCCGCGCACCAGCAGGTGGTGCTGCCCGACCTGGCGGCCGGCTGCTCGATGGCCGACATGGCCGCGAGCGCGCAGGTCGAGGAATGCTGGGACACCCTGGTCGAGGCGGGCGTGGCCGAGGACGTCGTCCCGGTCACCTACATGAACTCGACGGCGGCGATCAAGGCGTTCACCGGTCGGCAGGGCGGCACGGTGTGCACCTCCTCCAACGCCCGCACGGCGCTGAACTGGGCCTTCGACCAGCGCCCGGCCGGCCGGGGCAAGGTGCTCTTCCTGCCCGACCAGCACCTGGGCCGGAACACCGCCGTCCTCGAACTGGGCCTCGCGCTCGGCGACTGCGTGATCTACGACCCGCACAAGCCGATGGGTGGCCTGACCCGGCAGCAGCTCCAGGACGCGCGCATGATCCTCTGGCGCGGGCACTGCTCGGTGCACGGCCGGTTCAGCGCCGCGAACGTGGCCGCGGTGCGCGAGCGGGTGCCCGGCGTGCAGGTGCTGGTGCACCCGGAGTGCCGGCACGAGGTGGTCACCGGCGCCGATCTGGTCGGCTCGACCG
>CAXTOE010000266.1:0-4561 GCA_964245685.1 uncultured Acetobacteraceae bacterium
ACGGCCGCCGGGTGGTCGTGCCCGGCATCGTGCTGGTGCGGCAGAAGCCGGGCTCGGCCAAGGGCGTGATGTTCATCACCATCGAGGACGAGACCGGCGTCGCCAACCTGATCCTCTGGCCGGACCGCTTCGAGAAGCAGCGCCGGCTGGTGCTGTCGGCCGGGATGATCGCCTGCCACGGCCGCGTGCAGCGCGAAGGCGAGGTAGTCCACGTGATCACCGACCGGCTGGAGGATCTGTCGGATCTGCTACGCAGCGTCGGCGAGCGCGACGAGGCGTTCCCGATCCGGCATGGCCGTGGCGACGGTGCGACGCATCCGGGCGCGCCGGATCCGCGTGACGGTCCCGGTGCCGGACCTGGCGGCCAGCCCGTGAGGGACATCTACGTGCCCGACTTGCCGATCGGATCAGGCATCAGGGTGCCAACGCGGGACTTCCGTTGAGGGGCGTTCAGCCAGAGCAGCGGCAACGCAAGATCATCCACATCGACATGGATGCCTTCTATGCGTCGGTGAAGCAGCGCGATGATCCCGACTTGCGTGGCAAGCCTCTCGCCGTGGGCACTTCACGCGAGCGCGGCGTCGTAGCCGCGGCAAGCTACGAGGCCAGACGCTTCGGCGTGCGATCAGCCATGTCCGGGATCATGGCGCGGCGGAAAAGCCCCGAGCTGCTCTTTGTTCGGCCATGCTTCGACGTCTATAAGGGTGTGTCGCAGCAGATCCGTAGCATATTTGCCAAGCACACGCCGATCATCGAGCCGCTGTCAGTCGACGAGGCCTACCTCGACGTTACCGAGTGACCTCAGGCCGCTCAGTCACAACCGCAGACCCGCAGCAAATGCAGTTCATCCAGATATTCCGCCAGCTGGCATGGCTGGCGACGCTACGTCAGCCTCCCGGCGGCCACCAGATCCGTCGCTGGCGCGAGGACTGACAGAACGCCGTGGCGAGCTTACGCGCCAGCGACACCTTGGCCCGCCGCATGCCACGCCGCCGCGACACCTCCGGAGCCCAATGCTTCAGCGTCGAGAACGGCACCGTGCGCGTCAGCATGGACTGCGCCACCTCGAACAAGGCCGTCCGCACCATCGCGTCGCCGACCTTGCTGATCCCACCCGTTACATCCGTTTCGCCGAACTGGTATTGCCGGATGTGAGCCCGGAATGTGCTCCCACCGTCCTTGACCTGGCAACCCGACTAGAATCGGCCACCGCCGAAGTAACGTCGCAGCGACCACCGCCCCGACGCCGGGCGCAGGCATCAGACGCCGGCAGACCACATCACCGCGCACCAGAGCCAAGAGCTGGCGATGCAACTCGGCAAATTCAGCCCGCAGCGCGTCGTGGGCCCGCAGAATTGGCTCCACCACGCGCTCCAGCATGGTGTGTCCGGCGACCAGCTCGCAGATGCGTGCCGCATACTGCGGCTTGGCGTCGTGCCAGCCTTGAACCGGAGCCAAGCAGGACGCCCCGGATCGCCCCCTCGACATCGAGCAGCTTGGCCTGCAGCAGCTTGTGCCCGACCAACAGTGCACGCAGCCCCTTGCGATGCACCGACCGGAACCACCCCATTCGCAGCAGCTGCGCGATGCCATGGGCATCCTTGCGGTCGGTTTTAACCAGCATAGTTGAAAAGGCAGCCTTGACATGCCGTGTTTCCAGCAGGTCCGCCTCGTGCCCCGCCGCGCTCAAGCCGGCATCCAGCCACTGCGACAACGGCCCCGCCTCCAAAGCGATCCAGCCCGGCCGCACCGGCAGCTTATCCAAGGAAGCCACCAGCATCGACTGCTCGCCCGCGAATTTGGCCTCGCGCGCGATCCGACCGGTGGCTTCGACCACGCACACGCTCGACCGCTCGAGCGGCACATCAACACCGGCGTAGTGCTCCATGACCGCGCTCCCGTGATGCAAGGGTGACCGTCGCCCTGCTACTGCAGCATTACCCGCAAGGGCCGACGCCAGAACTACCCCGCTTGGTGGCAGGACCATCACCGGATCTGGTCAAACCATGAACGGCTGATCCGCTTCCTTTTCTCCCGGACTCCCCTTTCATGTCCGGCAAGCCGCATAGGTTCAATTTGGCGCATCTGTCGAGGGAGCGGTCGGATCAGTCAAACCAGGCGGGCGCGTGCGGGATCACGACGTTCTCCTCGATGTCGTGGTTGAGCCACAGCTTGGCGCAGTAGTCGCGGCAAAGCGCCTCGAGCTTGTTCATCGATGCCTGGCTCTCCTCCTCGCTGCTATTCATCTTCGGCACGAGGCGCTTCTCGAGGTTGAGCCGGTAGTGCGCGACATCAGCCGACAGCATGATGGGACCGCTGTTCCTCAGGTTCACCAGCAGAGAGCTGTGCCCCGGCGTGTGGCCCGGCGTCCAGAACACCCGGAGCGATCGGTCCCCGAACAGGTCGGTGTCGCCGTCCAGCAGCTCCACCTTGCCGGTCCTGACGGCTTCGTAGAGCGAGGGGACGAACCCGTACGACTTGTAGTCCTTGCCGAACATGTGGATGTGCTCAAGCTGCTGGAGGTAGAAGGTGGCATGCGGGAACATGTTGCAGTTTCCGACGTGGTCGAAATGGGCGTGCGAGAGGATCACCTTGCCGATGTCCTTAGGCTCGAGGCCGAGCTTCTTCAGCTGCCCCGACAGCGTCCGGCTGACGATCCCGCGTATGTTGTGCGCGATCACCTTGCCACCCGACTGGAAGAAGAGATCGTCCTGCAACCCGGTGTCCCACAGCAGCCACTCGATCCCGCGCCGGATCAGGTAGCAGTTGCAGCTCAGCGCGACGGGCACGCCCACGTCGACGCCCGGCGAGTATTCCGACCGATCGGGTATTATCGCGAGGCCGCCGTCGAGCGCGTACAGCCGGTCGACGGTTGCCGCTTCCCGGGGTTTTCCAGGCAGCGGCCCGCTCGAAGGCGCGTCAGGCATAGGACACGCTGAGTTCGCCCAGTCCCTCGATCACCGAGACCACCTTGTCGCCCGGCTTGATCCAGCGGCGCATCATCGCCGGCAGCTTCTCGCCCAGGATCACGCCCTGCGGCGTGCCGGTGAACAGCACGTCGCCGGGTTCCATCGTCGTGATGCTTGCCGCGAACGCGATCAGCTCACGGCAGTCATAGATCATGTCCTTCGTGGTCCAGTTCTGCTTCTGCTCGTCGTTGAAGTAGGTCTCAAGGCGAAGGTTGTTCGGGTCCGCGATCCGGTCGCGGGTCACCAACCAGGGGCCGATCGGCGCAAAGCCGTCCGAAATCTTGCCGGCCGTGATCTGTGGCGTCTGCTGCTGCAGGGTGCGCGCGCTGACGTCGTTGCCGATCGTGTAGCCGGCGACGTAGTCGAGCGCCTCCTCCTTCGAGACGTCGCGGCACTGGCGCCCGAACACGATGACTAGTTCCGTCTCGTAGTCGAAGTGGCTATCCACGCCGGTCGGCAGCGTCACAACGCCGCGATGGTGGTTGAGCGCGTTGCTGAACTTGGCGAACAGCGGCGGCGCCTTCGGGATCTCGGTGTGGGTTTCCTCGGCGTGCTTCTGGTAGTTGAACCCGATGCAGAGGATCTTCTGGGGCCGGGTGACCAGCGGGGCGAACTCGATCACCGCGTCCTCGATGCGCACCGCCGCTTCTGGCCTGCCGGCGACCGCGTCGCGCACCGCCCTGACCTGCGCGCCGAGACCGTTCTGCAGCAGGTCGTCGATGTCGCGGGGAGCGGGAAGGCCGAGGTTCGTCGCCGTCGCGGTCAGGTTGATGACGCCGCCCTCCGCTTCCAGGCCGAGGGCGATGCCGTCGATCGTGCGCAGGTTGGCCAGCCGTGCTTCGAGGGTGGCGACGTCGTCGAAGGGGCTCGCTTCCGCAGGCATATGTCTCTCCTTGGTTCCATGATGAGGGCCGGTCGTCGGGCCGACCGGCGTGGCGCGCTCCGCCGGCTAGAGGAGCGGCGGTACCTTCGAATCGACGACGACCTCGAGAAGGTAGGGACCGGTCCGGGCCATCCCCTGCTTCAGCAGGTCCGGCAGCCGGTCTGGGTCGTCTATCCGCTCGGCAGCAATGCCGTAGCCCGCAGCGAGGGCGACGAAATCAAGGGCCGGCACGTCGAGACCGGGCACGCCAGACGTACTGAGGAACTCACCGAACGACTTGAGGATGTCGTAGGCGCCGTTCGCGACCACGACGAACAGGATGTTCAAGCGCAGTTGCGCCGCCGTCCACAGCGCCTGGATGGTGTAGTTCGCCGAGCCGTCGCCGATCACGGCGACGACCATGCGATCGCTTCCGAGGTCACGCTCGGCGAGCGCCACGCCGACGGCGGCGGGCAGGCCGTAGCCGAGCACGCCGCTGGTCATAGAGAAGAAGCTCCTCGATCGCGCGGTGGGGATGCGCCGGCGCAGCATCTTCAGGGTGGAGAGCGACTCCTGCACCACAACAGCGTCGCCGCGAACCGCACCGATCGCGGCGTAGAGGAAGTCCGGCGTCATTGGCCGATCGGACTTCGGCGCTTCCTGCGGCGGCATGGGATCGGGCGCGGCCCGGTCGGTGCCCGGTAGCGCATCGGCCAGCACGGCGCAGGCG
>CAXTOE010000267.1:0-3918 GCA_964245685.1 uncultured Acetobacteraceae bacterium
CGAAGACCCGCATCGACCTGCGCAACGGCCTCGACGCCGCCCAGAGCGATCTCTCCGCCGCCCACGGGCGCCTGGGCATCCTCCAGGGGCAGATCGCCAAGGAGGCGCCCCAGATCGACGCCGCGACCACCACCGCCACGAACCCCGAGTTCGGCCTCGTGCAGGCGCAGATCGTGGCCCTGGAGGCGAAGCTCGCCGAGGCGGCGCAGCAGGGCGTGGGTGCAGGAGGGGATGAAACGCGGCGTGACCATCGGTCGCACCAGGCCGCGCTCGTTGCCGGGCAGTGCCCGCACCGCGCCGATGAAGCGGCGCGTGGCCTCGACCGCCGCCCTCGCGGAACGATCGCGGTAGAAGTCCGGGCACTGCGCGGCATCGTCCATCGCGACCCGGCCGACGCAGGCGCGCTGTCCGCGACGCAGGCAGGTGCGCGCCAGCGCCAGGCTCGCCGGCCCGTGGATGGTCGCGAAATACACCGCGGTGGTGGTGCCGTTGGCGAGCAGGCAGGCCACGAGATCCTCATAGATCCGGCCTGCGTATTCCAGGTCGGCGTAGCGGCTCTCCAGCGGGAAGGTGCGCTCGCGCAGCCAGGCCTCGAGCGGCAGGTGCATCGCACTTCCGGCCTGCGGCCATTGCGGCGCATGCACGTGCAGATCGACCAGGCCCGGCACCAGGACCTGTCCAGGCCGCAGCGACAGCAACGCACCGCGAGAGCCGGCGTCGCGGAGTGCCGCGTCGTGCTGCGCCGTGCCGGCGGGATGCAGCGCCTCGATCGTGCCCTGCCCGTCCAGCACCAGCACCGCGTCGTCGTGCAGGTCGAGCGTATCCGGGCCGACGGCGTGCATGATCCGGCCACGGATGGTCATCGACACGATGCATACTCCTGCACGATGCGGCGATGGCGGTTCACCGCGCCGCAGCATGTTCCTGCGGACCGCATCGTCAAGCGGGCATCGTGAGGGCACTCTGCTCGCCGCGTCGACGAAACGCTGTCGTGGCAGGTCCCATCGGGCGCAGGAGCGGGATCTTGAACGATACCGATGTCATCGTGGCTCCGTATCATGCAGGCGCCCGAAGCAGCCGGGTTCGGCAACGGGCCGCACCGTGTGCTGGCTGCCGGGATGGTCCAGGCGCGTCAGGCCGGCGCCGACGTGCGGGTCATGGAGATCGGCCCGGTCGAAGACGCCGAAGGCGAGATCGGGCGCAGCTTCGAGGTCAGCTTCGCCTCCATCGACCCGGCCGGTGGCCCCGGCTGATCCGGTCCGCGTGCGTCCGCTGGACGGCGTGAGGCGGCCTGCGCCTGTTTGACAGGCAGGCGCCCGATTCGGACGCACCCTATGCCAACTTCAAAGGCAGACCGCCGTACGATTCCGCTTGCGATCCGGACAATCCGGGACGGCGTATGCATGTGTTCGGAAAAGCGTGCCCACCGACGGCGCGATCGTCGGCATGATCGACGGCGGGATGCGCTGGCACATCGCTTGCTGAACTAGAGCCGCTGCACAGCGAGGGAGGCAAGCAAGATGCCAGCGGTCGAAGCGAAACATCACGCCATCGGCGAGGCACTCGTCGATTACGAGGAGAAGGTGTTCGAGGATGTGAAGGCGGAGCCGGGACAGAAGGCGCTCGTCACCTTCCATACCGTCGCCTTCGAGGGCTCCATCGGCCTGGTCAACCTGCTGCAGGCCACCCGGCTGCAGCGCAAGGGATTCGAGACCTCGATCCTGCTCTACGGACCGGGGGTGACGCTCGGCGTGCTGCGCGGCTTCCCGCGTCTGGGCGACGAGGCGTTCCCCGGGCACCAGAACTTCAACAACCAGATTAAGAAGTTCATGGACGAGGGCGGCAAGGTCTATGCCTGCCGGTTCTCGCTGCAGGCGCTCTACGGGCACGGTGAGCCGTCACTGATGGAAGGCATCCGCCCGATCAACCCGCTCGACGTGCTCGACTGCATGCTGCTGCACAAGCGCGACAACGCCGTCATCATCGACACCTGGACGGTCTGACGCGGACGGCGACGGAGGACAGCATGCGAGGCAACGTCAGGGCCGCCGCCGTCCAGCTGGTGCCGGTGCTTAAGGACGGCACCGGCACCCAGGAGAAGATCCTGGCCGCGATCGACGAGGCCGCCCGCGGTGGCGTCGAGATCGCGGTGTTCCCCGAGACCTTCGTGCCCTACTACCCGTACTTCTCGTTCGTGCATCCGCCGGCCAGCATCGGTGCGGAGCATATGCGGCTGTACCAGAACGCGCCCAGCGTGCCGGGCCCGTTCGTCGACGCGGTCGCCGATGCGGCGCGCGCCGGCGGCATCGTGGTCGTGCTCGGCATCAACGAGCGCGACCACGGCTCGCTCTACAACACGCAGCTGGTGTTCGACGCCGACGGCACGCTGCTGCTCAAGCGACGCAAGATCACGCCCACCTTCCACGAACGGATGATCTGGGGACAGGGCGACGGCGCGGGGCTGCGCGTGGTCGGGTCCGCGGTCGGGCGCCTCGGCGCGCTGGCCTGCTGGGAGCACTACAACCCCCTCGCCCGCTACGCCCTGATGACGCAGCACGAGGAGATCCACTGCGCGCAGTTCCCGGGCTCGATGGTCGGCCAGATCTTTGCCGACCAGATGGAGGTGACCATCCGCCACCACGCGCTGGAGGCCGGGTGCTTCGTGATCAACGCCACCGGCTGGCTCACCGACGACCAGCTGCACGCGATCACGCCGGACACGACGATGCACAGGGCGCTGCGTGGCGGCACCTGCTCGGCGATCATCTCGCCCGAGGGCAGCCACCTGGCCGCACCGCTGCGCGAGGGCGAGGGCATGGTCGTCGCCGACCTCGACATGTCCCTGATCGTCAAGCGCAAGCGGATGATGGACAGCGTCGGCCACTATGCCCGCCCGGAGCTGCTCTCGCTGCGGCACGACCGCCGGGAGACGCCCACCTTCCACGACGTCAAGAGCCAGGATCGGAGCGGCGAGACGGATGCCCCAGACCATGTCTCCTCCCATGACCGGGGTGGCCATGCCGCCGACGGAGCACCTGCTGACCGAGCTGCAGTCGCTCGGGATGCGGCTGAGTGAGGACGCCACCAGGACCACGACCGGCGCCGCCTCCCGGCGCGGCGGCGCCGGACCCTCCGACCACAAGGCGATCCGCATCGGCGGCCGCACCGTGATGGTGCCGATCCACACGGCACCCTCGCGCCGTTCTCCGTTCAGCGCCGTCAGCAGCGGCGCCGACGGCGCCACCCTGCTTCGCGACGGCGTCGCGGTCGGGCGCATCGCCTTCCCCAGGCAGCCCCGCTTCTACGCGCTGCAGACCTTCGACGGCGTGCCGTACTGGCATATCGCGATGCTGCACGGCTCGGACGTGCTGGCGACCACGGTGCTGCAGACCTGCATCCGCTACGCCGACCGACGCACCGCCTGCCAGTTCTGCGCCATCGGCCAGTCGCTGGCGGCCGGACGCACCATCGCGCACAAGACCCCGTCGCAGCTGGCCGAGGTCGCGCGCATGGCGGTGCTGCTCGACGGCGTGAAGCACATGGTGCTGACCACCGGCACCCCGAACACGGTCGATCGTGGTGCTGCCATCCTCTGCGACAGCACGCGCGCGATCAAGCAGGCGGTAGCGCTCCCGGTGCAGGCGCAGTGCGAGCCGCCGCGCGACCCCGGCTGGTACGGCCTGCCTGAGCCGGCCGTACCAGCCGGGGTCGACAGCCTCGGGATGCACCTGGAAGCCGCCACGCAGACGGTGCGCGCGCGGATCATGCCGGGCAAGGCCACCGTCAGCGTCGAACGCTACCTCGACGCGTTCCGCGACGCGGTGCCCGTGTTCGGCCGCGGCCAGGTCAGCACCTACCTGCTCGCCGGCCTGGGCGACAGCGCGGCCGAGATCCTGTCGCTGTGCGAGACCCTGATTG
>CAXTOE010000267.1:3928-4547 GCA_964245685.1 uncultured Acetobacteraceae bacterium
GCCGATTTCATGCGCCAGCTGCTGGTGCCGCTGGCACGGATGCTGCGCGACGGCCGGCTGCGCTCCGCCGACGTCAAGGCCGGCTGCAGCCGCTGCGGCGCCTGCTCCACGCTGTCGGCCTACGAGGCGGCGTGAGATGCTCTACGAGGACCGCATCGCCCCCTTCGTGCCCGGCGAGTTCCGCGTCAAGCTGGCGAGCGAGGCATGGGAACGTCGCGGCCATTATCGACTGCGCCGGCAGATCTTCTGCGACGAGCAGGGTATCTTCGCCATCGACGACGCCGACGCGATCGACGCCGAGGCGCTGCCGATCGTGGCGCTCAGCTGCATCGCCGGCGGCGCCGATCAGGTCGTGGGCGTGGTGCGGATCCACCAGCCGCAGCCGCGCCTGTGGTGGGGATCGCGGCTCGGCGTGCACGCCGATTTCCGACGCGTCGGCAGCATCGGCGCCGAGCTGGTGCGGCTCGCCGTCTGCACCGCCGCCGCGCGAGGCTGCGACCGCTTCCTCGCCCACGTGCAGGCACAGAACGTCGAGTTCTTCGAGCGCCTGCACTGGATCTCGCGCGAGCAGCTGCTGCTGCACGGACGGCCGCATCACCTGATGCAGGCCGAGCTGGAG